>DAORUL010000001.1:0-34613 GCA_035433165.1 Thermomonas sp.
CCGGCCGATGATGTGGTGGATGCCGAGTTCACCGAGGTCAAGGACGACAAGAAGGCCTAAGGACTGTTGCCCCTCTCCCGCCGGGAGAGGGGATGGGGTGAGGGTTCGGGGCAAACCTGCTTCCGAACCCTTGTCGTATCACCAATCCCCGTCCCAGCCTCCCCGGAGGGGATGAGAGATAAAGCATGAGCAAACGCGACTACTACGAAGTGCTGGGCGTGGCCCGCAATGCCAGCGACGATGAGCTGAAGAAGGCCTATCGGCGCAGCGCGATGAAGCATCACCCCGACCGCAACCCCGGTGACAAGGCGGCGGAAGCGGCGTTCAAGGAGTGCAAGGAAGCCTACGAAGTGCTGAGCGACGGCGGCAAGCGCCGCATGTACGACCAGCATGGCCACGCCGCATTCGAGCACGGCATGGGGGGCGGCAATGCCGGGCCGGGCTTTGGCGGCGCCGACATGGGCGATATTTTCGGCGACATCTTCGGCAATATTTTCGGCGGTGGCCGCCAACAGCGTCCGCGGCGCGGGGCCGATGTGGGCTACATGATGGAGCTGGATCTGGAAGAGGCCGTGGCTGGCATCGACAAGCAGATCCACATTCCCACCTTGGCCAATTGCGAGCCGTGCAAGGGCAGTGGCTCGGCCGATGGCAAAGTGGATACCTGCACCACCTGCAAGGGCCGCGGCCAAGTGCATATGCAGCGCGGCCCGTTCACCATGCAGGCGCCGTGCCCCCATTGCGAAGGCAGTGGCAAGTCCATTGCCAACCCCTGCAAATCCTGCAATGGCAATGGCCGGGTGGAAGAAGAGAAAACCCTGTCGGTGAAAATTCCGGCTGGCGTGGACAATGGTGACCGCATCCGTCTGGCAGGCGAAGGTGAAGCCGGTCCTGCCGGCGCGCCGCCGGGTGATTTGTACGTGGAAGTGCGGGTGCGCGAGCACGCCATCTTCCAGCGTGATGGCGATGATCTGCATTGCGAAGTGCCCATCCGCATTTCACAGGCGGCATTGGGCGATAGCGTGCGCGTGCCGACCTTGGGCGGCGAAGTGGAGCTGCGCATTCCGGCCGAAACCCAGACCGGCAAAGTGTTCCGGCTGCGCGATCGCGGGGTGAAGTCGGTGCGCAGCCGCGCGCCCGGCGATTTGTATTGCAAGGTGGTGGTGGAAACCCCGGTCAATCTGACTGCCGAGCAGCGCAGCTTGCTGGAGCAGTTTGAAAGCACCTTCAGTGGCGAAGGCGCACGCCGGCATTCGCCCAAAGCCAGCACCTTCCTGGATGGGGTGAAGGGCTTCTGGGACCGAATGGTTTCCTGAGCCACCAACCGCCCGTAGCGGTGTCTGCAACCGTAGAATTCGGGCTTCCCTGCGGAGCCCGGTTTCGTTGAACACATCCCCACTCATTGGCATCGTCGGTAGCGCCGGTGCGTATGGCCGTTGGTTGCGCAGGTTTTTTGAGGCGCAGATGGGCTTGACCGTCATCGGCCATGACCCGGCCGATGCCACATCGCACAGTGAGGAAGATCTGCTCGCACGCGCCGATGTGCTGCTGTTTTCCGCGCCGATCCGGCACACGCCCGCGTTGATCGAACGCTACATCGCGCAATCCGCTGGCCGCGAAGCAGGCAAATTGTGGCTGGATATCACCTCGGTGAAAACGGCCCCGGTGGCGGCGATGCTGCATTCGCAAGCCGAGGTGGTGGGGCTGCACCCGATGACCGCACCGCCCAAATCACCCACCTTGCGCGGGCGCGTGATGGTGGTCTGCGAGGCGCGCATGGCGCGCTGGAAACCGTGGCTGTCTGCATTGCTGGCGGCGTTGGAGGCCGAATGTGTTGCCGCCACACCAGAGCAACATGACCGCGCAATGGCGCTGGTGCAGGCGCTGGTGCATGCGGGGCACTTGGCACAGGCGAGTGTGTTGAATGATCCTGGGGCGCGGCCGGGAACGCTTGAGACCTTGCTGCCGTTTCGGTCAGCATCGTTTGAAATGGATGCCGCCATCGCCGCCCGCATCCTGTCGCTGAATCCTTCAATCTACGAAGACATCCAATTCGGCAATCCGTACGTCCCGGATGTACTGCGCAGGCTGGCCGAACGTCTGCATCGCATCGCCACGCTGGTGGGGCAGGGCAGTGACGCCGCGCGCAACGCCTTTCGCCAGGAATTCCTGCTGCACAACCAGCAAGGCTTCGGTGATGCGGTGTTGGCCGATGGCAATTACACCTTCGAGCGGCTGGGCTATCTGTTGGCCGACCTGCATGACGAACACAGCATGAGCATCCATTTGCCGGAAGATCGGCCCGGCTCACTGCGTGACCTGCTGCAGATTTTCGAGGGGCATGGCGTGAATATCGCCTCGTTGCATTCCTCGCGGACACCTACGGGCGAGCTGCATTTCCGGTTCGGGTTTAGTCGCGATACGCAGCCAACGCAGCTTTCTGAGGTTGCGCAAGCCTTGCAGAGAACTGGAATTGGACGGGTCTTGCCCGGTTGAGTGGTCACATTCCGGGGGTGAACGGTGACGGAATAGTGCGAACCATGACGGTTATCAACAAACAGAGTGCATAAATTGGCTATTGTTGGCACCTGTATAAACAGGTATCGCCTGTTATGACATTCCGTTCCCCCGCGGGATCCAGCCCTGAGTTCCAGCACCCTTACGGGTCATTGCTTGACGCCTTGCAAAAGCGCGTTCTCGATAGCGTAGTGCCCGCACTAGACAGCAGTCTGTCCGAATTGGACGACTATCTGTTCGACCGCAGCCAAAGTGGCGAAGAGGCGCTGGGCATGTTGGCCCTGCGTGAAATGCGCCGGGTGCGCGCAGACATGTCCAAAACTTTCCGCCAGAGCGTTGCCGATCGTTTTCGCGAGCTACGTAAACGGCATACTCCGGAAGATGGCCAAGCCGTGGAGCTTGGCCTCAGATTGTTGTCCGATCAGGATTTAGAGCAGCAATTGGCAGTGGATCAATTGGCGCAGTCGGTGTTGCGTAATGCCTTGCCGGCATTCGAAGTAGCCACCCAGCGCTTGTGCGTCGTCGTTGGCCAGCCGCAATTGGAGCCCAATGCCAATCCGTTGGGCCCGGCATTTTTGGCCGTTGCCTTGGGGAAGGCGATGGGGCAGCTCGAAATCGAAGCTGAGCTGCGCATCGTGATCTTCAAGTTCTTCGAGCGCGCCCTGAGTGAGGTGCTGACGGAGCTATACGATCGTTGCAATGGGCTGATGGTCAGTGCCGGCGTGCTGCCGGAGCTTCGTGCCAGTGGCAAAAGCCAGCATGCAGTGGGGAAGCACCATCCCAAGCGGCCAGAGTCGCACGCCGAAGACGCCGCCCAGGTAGCAGCGCAGGCCGCAATGCAGGCGGCCTATCAGGACAACCAGGTCGCGCGGCGCATGCCGGCACAAGCAGGGTGGGACACCGCGCAAGTGCAGATCAATGCCGCCGATCAAGCCCTGTTTGCCAGCATGCTGGGGCAACTGCAAGGCTGGCGTAACGTCAACAACGTGGCACCGCAGCATGATTCGGCAGGCCCTGCCACCACGCTGTCCACGCATGACTTGTTGTCCATCCTGTCGTTGATGCAGCGTGATGCTGACCCTGTGCCCATGCCGTCCACGCAGGGGGGCAAGCCGCAATCGTTTGCTGGCCAACTGCGCCAGCAGATGGCACAGAGCGCACGCAAACTGGGGGTCGCCAGTGACAACGTGACGCTGGATGGCCTTGATGGTGATGCCGTCGATCTGGTCGCCCTGCTCTTCGATGTGCTGTTGGATGGGCCGCAATACAACTCCAATATCCGCCAAAAAATCGGCCGCATGCTGGTCCCGTTCGTCAAGGTCGCGGTCAAGGATCGTCGCATGTTCCTGTACAAGGAACACCCGGCACGACGCTTGCTCAATACCGTGGCCGAGGCCTGCGAAGGCAATCGTGGTGAAGCGCCGCAAGAGCAGGAGCTGCTCGACCACGTTGACCACACCATTGACAGGCTGGTGTCCGAATTCAATGAAGATGTCGCGATTTTCGAGGCACTTGAACAAGACCTGCGCATGTACATGGCGCAGCATCGCAAGCGCTTTGAATTGGCCGAAAAGCGTACCACCGAAGCCCATCGCGGCCGTGAGCGGCTGGAGCAGGCCCGTACCGAAGTCGGCACTGACCTCGAGCAGCATCGTGGAGAGCGTGAACTGCCATCGGTGATCGACGAGTTCATATCCACTCATGCCCAGCACCATCTGACCCAGATTGTGTTGCGCGATGGCCGCGATTCAGCGCGTTATCAGGACGCACTGCAAGGTATCGACGCACTCTTGTTGGCGGTCGATGGGGCGATGCATGGATTGGTAGTGCCTTTGCCGGAGGCCGAGTTGCTGGCGATTCTGGCCAGCGCCGGCTGCGTCGGCGAAGACGGACAAGCTGCGCTCGAGGCCTTGGCTGACATTATCTCCAGGTTGTCTGTGGGGCAAGCCACAGTCACCAGTGACGAGCGCATTCCGGCCCCGATCGTGCTGGCAGAACCACCCCCGCCACCCACGCCGCAACTGGAAGTTGTTGGCGGTACTGAAGCGGTGGTCTGTGATGACAATCTGTTGACGCGCGTCAGCAAACTGAAGGTGGGCGACTGGTTGCAATTGCAAAGCGCAGACGGGCAATTCGCACCGGCGAAAGTGTCATGGATCAGCCCGATTTCAGCACGCTTGTTGCTGGTCAATCGACGCGGGATTCGAGTGCTGGTTGCATCCGTCCGTGAACTTGCGGTGATGGCAGCGCTAGGCAAGATCACCTTGCGTGATGGCGAAGCCGCATTCGATGATGCCATGCATCAGATGGCGGGGCGTTTGCGCGGAGCTGCCGCAAAAGTCTGACGCCGCAGACTTGGTCGCGCACGTGCTAATGCGCGTGCGCAAAGCTTGCCGCTGCAGCCTGCAGCCGCTAGCCTGCAGGCATGAATACATCGATTCGCATTCTGATCCACGGCAGCAGTGGCCGCATGGGGCAAGCCTTGCAACGCTTGGGCAAAGAACCTGCCAGCGGTTGCCAGGTTGTGGCGGCAGTGGCACGGCGCGTTGAACTGCGCATTGTCGATGGCATTCCGCAATTCGCAGCCTGCGAGCTTTCCGGTGTGCCTGATTTCGATGTCGCCATCGACTTCAGCCTGCCGCAAGGATTCGATGCCATCTTGCAGCTGTGCCTCGCGCGCAAGGCTGCACTCGTCTCCGGCACTACCGGCCTGAGTGAAGCTCAGCAAGCCGCATTGGTGGCCGCCAGTGCGAGCATTCCGCTGATCTGGGCCAGCAACTTCAGCCTCGGTGTGGCGGTGCTGCATGATTTGGTCGAGCGCGCCGCAAGCATGCTGCAAGGCTGGGACTGCGACATCGTGGAAGCCCACCACACACGCAAGCAGGATGCCCCCTCGGGCACCGCATTGACCCTTGGCGCGTCTGCCGAAGCGGGCGGCGCGCTCCCGCATTACGCCAGCATCCGTGCCGGCGATATCGTCGGTGAGCATCTGGTGCAGTTCACCTCCACCGGCGAACGCATCGAGCTGGTGCACCGTGCCCACAACCGCGACATCTTCGCCCGTGGGGCTTTGCATGTCGCGCAGCGCCTGCACACCCGTCCGCCCGGGCAGTATCGGGTCAGCGAGTTGTTGGGGTGAGTGCAGTCAGATTCTTGGGACTAGTGACTAAATAGCGCGATATCGAACCTTGTATTGTGTTTCTTGGTGCTCAAAGCCATCACTGTTCCATTGCAGATCTTTGGCCAGTTGCAGGATTTCCCAGCCCACGGGGCTTCCAATCCCGATGCAGGCATTTTTGTTGCCTGCTGCCATGCCTGCACCAACGCAGATCATGAAGTGCATCAGCGTTCCGTCACGGAAAAATCCGATGGATGCCCCTTGAGGAACACCCAGCATGTCAGTTGCGCTGCACACCGCTTTGTCATCGGTGAGGCTGATGACATGGTCGTGGCTGTGGGTCGTAATGGAGTGTGGCCGTTTTATGCCGGCCAGAACCTGGCATTCGATCACGGCATCCCAACACATTTTTCCGGATAGCAAGGTGAAATACTCGGACGATTTGCCGGTTGCGGTATCGCGCGCGATTTGAGCAGCGATATGCCCCTTGCCCTGATCCGCTTTGTCCATCACAGCACTCATTGTCAGCCTCCATTGATTAAGCATCAGTGTAGCCAATGCGCCGGGTGGGTCGGATAGGTCAGATGTGATATCACAATAGCCAAAACAGCAAAGGCCACCGCGAGGTGGCCTTTGTCTTGATATGGCGCTCCCTACGGGATTCGAACCCGTGTTTTAGCCTTGAGAGGGCCACGTCCTGGGCCTCTAGACGAAGGGAGCAATGGGGGGCGATTGGACAATCGGCTCGGCGCTGGGGATTCCGGCGCTGAGCTTGCTAGTATAAGCGGCTGCGCAAGCCACTGGCAATGCGCCTTTCACTTCCTTTGACGCTGCGGTCTGGCCGCCACGCATGACTGAATCCCAATCCATTTCCACCGCTGTTGTCCCCAGCTTGCACGTGATCCCGCGTGAGGCGCACAACATTTCCCGTAAGCAGATGAGTCAAAGCGCGCTGCGTGTGTTGTATCGCCTGCGCGAGGCTGGCTTTACGGGCTATTTGGTGGGGGGGGCGGTGCGCGACTTGCTGTTGGGCGGCGAGCCCAAGGATTTTGACGTGGCCACCGATGCCACCCCCGAGCAGGTCAAGGCGCTGTTTCGCAATTGCCGCTTGATTGGGCGCAGGTTTCGCTTGGCGCATGTGGTGTATGGCCGCGAAATCATCGAAGTGGCCACTTTTCGCGCCAATGGCGGTGATGACGAGGGCGATCGCCTGACCGACGATGGCGGCCGGCTGCTGCGCGATAACCTGTACGGCAGTATCGAGCACGATGCGGTGCGTCGCGACTTCACCGCCAACGCGCTGTATTACGCGATTGAAGATTTTTCGGTGCGCGATTACGTGGGGGGGTTTGCAGATGTGCAGGCACGCGTGCTGCGCCTGATTGGCGAGCCGGAAGCGCGCTATCGCGAAGATCCGGTGCGGATGCTGCGGGCGGCGCGGTTGGCGGCCAAGTTGGGGTTCGCGATCGAGCCGGCCACCGCCGAACCGATTGCACGCCTGGCCCCGTTGCTGGCCGATGCGTCGCCGGCGCGTTTGTTCGAAGAAACCCTGAAGATGTTCCTGTCGGGTCATGCCGTGGCCAGTTTTGAATTGCTGGAGACGCATGGTTTGTTGCCGGTGTTGTTGCCGGAAACGGCGCAAGCCTTGCAGTCCAACAAGTCGGGTGCGTTGCGGCGGATGCTGGTGCAGGGCTTGCGCAACACCGATGCGCGGGTGCATGCCGATCAGCCGGTGTCGCCGGCGTTCTTGTATGCGGTGCTGTTGTGGCCGGCGTATTGCCGCGCACTGGCGCTGCTGCAAGCGCAGGGCGTGCATGCGGCCGAAGCGCAACGGCGTGCGGCCGACCGCGTCACCTTGCATCAAGTGGCGCGGATTGCGTTGCCACGGCGGTTTTCGCAACCGATGCAGGAAATCTGGCTGTTGCAGCCGCGCTTCACCTTGCGTCTGCGCAAGCGGGTGTTCCGCCTGCTGTCGCACCCACGGTTTCGTGCTGCGTTCGATTTCCTCGAATTGCGCTTGGCGGCTTCGGATTCGCATGCCGACGACGTGGCGTTCTGGCGCGAGGCGCAGTTGCATCCCGCCGATGCCACTGCCGACAGTGCGCAAGACAGCCTGACCCCCGACGAGATTGGCAGTGATGAAATGGCCGAGGCGGACGATGCCCCGCGCAAACGTCGCCGCCGGCGTCGGCGTCCCGCCGACACCAGTCCCAGTCCCGCCACCGAATGAGTGCGCCGGTACACGCGGCAGTAGGTTTGGGCGCCAATCTGGGCGATTCCATCCACGCAGTGACCAGCGCCATCCAGGCGCTGGGTCAGCTGCCGGAAACCCGATTGCTGAGCGCATCGCGTCTCTATCGCACGCCGGCGTGGGGGCGTGTGGAGCAGCCGGATTTCATCAATGCGGCGGTGCTGTTGAACACCACATTGACCGCCCCGGCCTTGCTGGCGCAGTTGCTGGAGATCGAACGCAATGCAGGCCGGCAGCGCGGCGGCGATACCGCGGCACTGCGTTGGGGGCCACGGGTGCTGGATCTGGATCTGCTGTTGTATGGCGATGCCGTGATCAACGTCCCCGGCTTGCGGGTGCCGCATCCGTATCTGCACGAGCGTGCGTTTGCCCTGGTGCCGTTGGCCGAGATCGCGGCAGCGATGGTCTTTCCCGGGTATGGCAGTGTGGGTGAGGCGCTGCAGCAGGTGGATGTGCAGGGCGTGGAAGCAATTGCCGTTCAGGCTGCTTCATCTGCGCGATAATGCGCGATTGCCCTGTTGGAAGCCGCAATGAGCGTCCATGCTGAAACCAAATCCTGGAGCGTGCCGCAGCTTGCGCAGGCGCGTGCCGCCGGCCGCAAATTGGTGATGTTGACCTGCTATGACGCCAGTTTTGCGCGGGTGCTGGATGCTGCGGGGATTGATCTGATCTTGATTGGCGATTCGTTGGGGATGGTGGTGCAGGGCCACGAATCCACCTTGCCGGTACAGGTGGATGACATCGTGTACCACACCGCAGCGGTAGCGCGGGCGGCCAAACATCCGCTGAAAATCGCGGACTTTCCGTTTGGCAGTGACGGCAGCCCGGCGCAGGCGTTTGCCGCGGCGGTGCGGTTTATTCAAGCCGGCGCGGCGATGGTCAAGCTGGAAGGTGCGGGCCACAAACTCGACACCATTCGCTATTTGGTGGAACGCGAAATCCCGGTGTGCGCGCATCTGGGCCTGACCCCGCAGTCGGTACTCACGATGGGTGGCTTCAAGGTACAAGGGCGCGAGCAATCGGCCGCCGAGCGTTTGCAGGCCGAAGCCTTGGCCGTGGCCGCAGCCGGTGCGGCGTTGCTGGTGTTGGAGGGCGTGCCGGCCACATTGGCGGCGCAAATCACCCAAGCCAGCCCGATTCCCACCATCGGGATTGGGGCGGGTGCCGGCTGTGATGGGCAAGTGTTGGTGTTGCATGACTTGTTGGGTATCGACACTGGGCATCGCAAACCCAAATTCGTCAAGGATTTCCTGGCCGAAGGCGGCTCGATTGCCGGCGCGGTGCATGCCTATGCCGAGGCGGTGCGCGCAGGCACGTTTCCGACCATGGAGCACAGCTACGCATGATTGAAACCATCACCCAGCTTGCGGCATTGCGCGAGCGTATTCGCCAGTGGCGACGCGACGGCCAGACGGTGGGTTTCGTGCCGACCATGGGCAACCTGCATGCCGGCCATTACTCACTGGTTGCACTGGCGCGGCAGCATGTGGACAAAGTGGTGTCCAGCGTGTTCGTCAATCCCACCCAGTTTGGTCCCAACGAAGATTTCACCCGTTATCCGCGCACGCCCGACGCCGATACCAGCGGCCTGCATGCGGCTGGCTGCGATGTGTTGTGGTTGCCGGAAGTGGAGGCGATGTACCCGTTCGGTGTGCCGTTGGCCTCGAATGTGCATGTCCCCGGCATCAGCAGCGTGCTGGAAGGCGCGTGCCGCCCCGGCCATTTCGATGGCGTGTGCACGGTGGTGACGCGCCTGTTCAATCAGGTGCAGGCGGATGTGGCGGCGTTCGGCAAAAAAGACTTCCAGCAATTGGCGGTGATCCGGCAAATGGTGGTGGATTTGCACATGCCCACCGCCATACTTGCCGGCGCGATCGTGCGTGAAACCGACGGTTTGGCGATGAGCTCGCGCAACCAGTATTTGTCGCAGGCCGAGCGCGCCACCGCGCCGGTCATTCATCGTTGCCTGCTGGCGATGCGCGATGCCGCGCAGGCGGGCCAGCCGCGTGCGCAAGTGGAAGCCGATGCCGACGCACGGCTGCGTTCGGCAGGCTTCGTACCGGACTACGCGGTGCTGCGTTGCCCCGATTTCAGCGAGCCGCAGGACGGGCAGGAAGGCGCAAGGGTTGCGCTGATCGCGGCGCGTCTGGGGCGGACGCGGTTGATTGACAATCTGGAATTCGAATTGCCCGGATAAATTGCGGATTTCGGATTGTTGCGGTGCGGCATTTGCGTCTTATACTGCAACCTCGATGCGGCCAACGCCGTCATGCACCATCGGAGTCAAGCCATGCAACTGACCCTCCTCAAGGGCAAGATCCACCGCGCCACCGTCACCCATGCCGAGCTGCATTACGAAGGCTCCTGCGCGATCGACGGGCGTTTGCTGGATATTGCCGGTATCCGCGAATACGAGCAGATCCACATCTACGACGTCACCAGTGGCGAGCGCTATTCCACGTATGCCATTCGCGGCGAAGAAGGCAGCGGGGTGATTTCGGTCAACGGCGCGGCCGCGCACAAATCACGGGTGGGTGATCTGGTCATCATCTGCGCCTATGTGCAGTGCGATGCCGAAGAAGCCAAGGCCTACAAGCCCACCTGCGTCTATGTGGACCGCAATAATCATCTGACCCACACCAATCATTCGATGCCCCAACAGGCGGCCTGACCATGACAAGCCTGCTGGACGGTCTGGATGCGCATGCACAACGACTGGCCGGCAGCACGCTGGTCAATTTGATTGCAAACGATCCAGCGCGCGCGCAGGAGTTTGCCCTGCGTTGCGGCCCGTTGTATGCCAATTTCGCGCGTCAGCGTTATGACCGCACGGCGCTCGCTGCGTTGTTTGATCTTGCCAGGCGCGCTGATCTTGCAGGTGCGATGCAGCAGCTGTTGGGTGGCGAAACCGTCAATGGCACCGAAGGTCGTGCGGCTTTGCACAGTGCATTGCGCGGTAGCGCGGCAACCTCGGCTTTTGCGCTGGCGGCGCGTGCGCAAGCGGTGTCGGCGCAACTGCGCATGCGTGAATTGATTGACACGCTGGCGGCCAGTGAGGTGACCGACATCGTATCCGTCGGCATCGGTGGCTCTGATCTTGGGCCGCGTTTGATCGTGGATGCGTTGGCGCTGCCGGGTACGCGTTTTCGCGTGCACTTCATTTCCAATGTCGATGGCAATGCGGCGCGCCGCGTGCTGGCAGGGCTGGACCCGGCCAGGACCGCCGGCGTGGTGATTTCCAAAACCTTCGGTACCCAGGAGACCCTGCTCAATGGCGGCATCGTGCGGGAGTGGTTGGGCAACGATGACCGCTTGTACGCGGTCAGCACGAATGCGCAGCGCGTGGCCGATTTCGGCATCCCGCCGGAACGCACCCTGCCGATGTGGGACTGGGTAGGCGGGCGTTATTCGCTGTGGTCGACGGTGGGGTTTCCGATTGCACTGGCGCTGGGCATGGATCGCTTCGAGCAATTGCTGGAAGGCGCAGCCGCGATGGATGCGCACGCGCTGCACGCGCCGTTGCACGACAATATCGCGGCCTGGCATGCACTCACTGCGGTGTGGAACCGCAACGGCCTGCACGCCGCCACCCAAGCCGTGCTGCCGTATGACGACCGCCTGAAGCTGTTGCCCAATTATTTGCAGCAGTTGGTGATGGAAAGCTTGGGCAAATCGGTGCGCGTGGATGGCAGCGACATCGCTGCCGACACCGTGCCGGTGTGGTGGGGCGGGGCCGGCACCGATACCCAGCACAGTTTCTTCCAGGCCCTGCATCAAGGCACCCAGATCGTGCCGGCCGATTTCATCGGCGTGGTCAAGGCCGACCACCCGCACGCGGCCAACCATGCGGCACTGCTGGCCAACCTGTTGGCACAAACCGAGGCATTGGCCAACGGTCAGGACAGCGACGACCCGCATCGCCGCTACCCCGGCAATCGCCCCAGCACCTTGTTGCTGCTGGATGCACTGACCCCGCAATCCCTGGGCATGCTGATTGCGTTGTATGAGCACAGCGTGTATCTGCAATCGGTGTTGTGGGGGATCAACGCCTTCGACCAATTCGGTGTGGAGCTGGGCAAGCAAGTAGCCAGCCGCTTGCTGCCAGCACTGCGTGGTGAAAGCCAAGCTCATGACGCGGTGACGCGGGCGCTGTTGGCGGTGATTCTCGGGTAGGAAATTTACCTGCGCAGTGAAGATAGTGGTTGCATGTTGCTTGCACACTGCCTACAATGCGCGACTCTGCTGCGGGGTGGAGCAGTCTGGCAGCTCGTCGGGCTCATAACCCGAAGGTCGCAGGTTCAAATCCTGCCCCCGCTACCAAGTTTCAGTGTCGATTCAACGGCATCGGGCTCGGGCTCGCGAAAGTATCTCCAGGCTTTCGCAATCCAGTGTCATCGGAAAAGGGCCCAACGGGTCCTTTTTCGTTTTCAGATACCGGAAATTTCACAACCGTTTTTGCGATAGGCGCACCGTGACAGACAAGGCTGACGAAATTGCCGCATTGCTGGCTCCAACCATTGCATCGATGGGCTTGGAGTTGCTGGGCATTGAATATTTGCCGGCCGCGGGCAGTGCGTTGTTGCGCTTGTATATCGATGTGCCCCCAGCACAGGCGGATACGCGCAACGTCGGTATCGAGGACTGCGAGGCGGTGAGCCGTGAAATTTCCGCACAACTGGATGTGGCCGATCCCATCAGCGCGAACTACACCCTGGAAGTGTCTTCGCCGGGGATTGATCGCCCGCTGTTCGGGGCGGCACAGTTCGCGCGCTTCGTCGGCGAGTCTGCGAAGGTGACATTGAAGCTGCCACAGGATGGCCGCCGCCGTTTTCAGGGCGCTATTGTGCGCGTGGACGGCAACCGGATCACGTTTAACGTGGATGGCACGGAGTTTGCGGTGGACGCTGCCAATGTCGATAAGGCCAAGCTGGCGCCCAATTGGGTGGCACTGGGCATGGCACCCGCGCAAGACAAATCCGGACGCGACGCGCGACCTGGCAAACAAAAGAAGCCGGCAGGCCGAAAGCCTGCCGCAACCAGGAATTCAACCAACAAGACGGCGACCGCAGGGTCGTCTGATGCGGAGTAAGCGGGCATGAGCAAGGAATTGTTGCTGGTCGTCGATGCGGTGGCTGCCGAGAAAGGCGTGCCGGAATCGGTCATCCTGGAAGCGATCGAAGCTGCGTTGGCATCAGCGGCGAAGAAGCGCTACATCGACCAGGACGTGCTGGTGCGCGTGCAGATCGACGCCAAGGATGGTAGTTACGAAACCTTCCGTCGCTGGGAAGTGGTGGCCGATGATGTGGTGATGGAATCGCCGGATCGTCAGGTGCGCCTGATGGATGCGCTGGACGAAAGCGATGAAGTGGAAGTGGGCGATTACATCGAAGAACAAATCGAAAATCCCGACTTCGGCCGTATTGCTGCGCAAGCCGCCAAGCAGGTCATCGTGCAGCGCGTACGCGAAGCCGAGCGCCAGCAAGTGGTGGATGCGTGGAAAGACCGCGTGGGCGAATTGATCACCGGTGTCGTCAAACGTGTGGAACGCGGCAACATCTATGTCGATCTGGGCGGCAACGCCGAGGCCATCATCGCCAAGGACAAGGGCATTCCGCGCGACGTGTTGCGTACCGGTGACCGCGTGCGTGGTTATTTGTTCGACGTGCGCAGCGAGCCGCGTGGCCCGCAGTTGTTCATCAGCCGCGCCGCGCCGGAATTCATGATGGAGTTGTTCAAGCTGGAAGTGCCGGAAGTCGGCCAGGGCTTGGTATCGATCATGGCGTGCTCGCGTGACCCGGGTGACCGCGCCAAAATCGCCGTGCTGGCGCATGACAACCGTACCGACCCGATTGGTGCCTGCATCGGGATGCGCGGTTCGCGTGTGCAGGCGGTCACCAATGAGCTCAACGGCGAGCGCGTGGATATCGTGTTGTGGAGCGACAATCCGGCCCAGTTCGTGATCAATGCAATGGCCCCGGCGGAAGTGCAGTCGATCATCGTTGATGAAGACAAGCACTCGATGGATATCGCGGTGGCCGAAGAAAACCTGGCCAAGGCGATTGGTCGTGGCGGTCAGAATGTGCGCCTGGCCAGTCGATTGACCGGTTGGCAGCTCAATGTAATGACCGCCGATCAAGTGCAGGCCAAGACCGAATCCGAGCAGGCGGCGGCGCGTCAGTTGTTTGTAGACAAGCTGGAAGTGGACGAAGAAATCGCCGGCATCCTGGTGGGCGAAGGCTTCAACACGGTCGAAGAAATTGCCTATGTGCCGGTGGCCGAGTTGCTGGCGGTGGACGGCTTTGACGAGGATATCGTCGAAGAGTTGCGTTCGCGCGCACGTGATGCGTTACTGAACGAGGCGCTGGCCGCCGAAGAAGGCCTGGAAGAGCATCAGCCGGCTGCAGATCTGCTGGATCTTGCAGGAATGGACGAAGCCACGGCCTATGCCCTGGCCGAGCGTGGCGTGCGTACCCGCGAAGATCTGGCCGAAGCGGCTACCGATGAGATTGCCGATATTGAGGGCATGGGGGATGCGCGCGCCGCAACCTTGATCATGGAAGCGCGCAAGCACTGGTTCGAATGATGTATGGCACGGTGCGGGCCTGGGCCTGCACCGCTTGATTGGCCGGCGGGCAGAGATTTGTCATTGCGTCCGTCCTACAATCCACCGATTCGGTCACCCGCGAGGTGGCCAAAAGACACCGGAAACCGAATGTCGCAGCAAACCACCATCCGCAAGCTCGCTGAACTGGTAAATACGCCGGTCGATAAACTGCTGGAACAACTGGCCGAAGCCGGCATGAAGTTCAGCGGTCCCGATCAGGTCATCACCAGTGCCGAGAAACTCAAACTGCACGGCTTTTTGCGGCGCGCCCACGGCAAGGATGAAAAGCCTGCCGAAGAGGCCATCGCATCGGGCAAGATCACCCTTAACCGCAGCCGCAAACAGGAGATTTCTGTTGGCAACGGCGGCAAGGCTGGGCGTGCAGCAGGCACCATTGAGGTCGTCACCCGCAAGAAAATCACCCTGAAGCCGGGTGAAGGGCGTGCGCAAACGGCAAACGAAAAGCTGGACGCCGAGCGCACCGATGCGCTGCGCAAGCTGGAAGAATCGCGCGCGCGCAACCTTGCCGAACAACGGGCACTGGCCGAGAAAGACCGCCAGCGTGCGGAAGTGGTTGCCGAACAGAAGCGTGTGGAGCAAGAGCAGCTTGAGCGTGTTGCGGCGGAAGCCGCTGCTGCCGCTGAAGCTGCACTGGAAGATGCAGGCAAGACCAAAGGTCACGGCCATGGCCACGGTCACGGTCATAATGCAGCGCATCCCAAACCCGCAGCACCCGCGCGTGAGGCCGACAAGGCTGCCGTTGCCGCCAAGGGTAAGCCGCAAGCGCAGCGCGGGTCGCATGTGATGGTGGCGGGGGTGGAAGATGATGACCGCACCGAGCGTTTCGCCGGGCAGTTGCATCTGTCGGCTTCCGATCGTGCCCGCCGTAGCAGCAATACGCGTGGCAAGGGCAAGCCTGCAGGGGGCAGCAAACGCGCCTCGGATCAATCGCGCACCGGTACCGGGTTCAACAAGCCCACCGCGCCGGTGGTGCGTGAAGTGGCGATTGGTGATGCCATCACGGTGGCTGATCTTGCCCAGAAATTGGCGATGAAGGGCGGCGATGTGGTGAAGGCGCTGTTCAAGATGGGCGTGATGGCCACCATTACCCAATCCATCGACCACGACACTGCCGTGTTGATCACCGAAGAGTTGGGCCACAAGGCGGTTGCTGCCGGTGCCAACGATGCCGAGTCCGAACTGCTGGCGCATGCCGAAGAAGTGCAGGGCGAGAAGCAACAGCGGCCGCCGGTGGTCACCATCATGGGCCACGTTGATCACGGCAAGACCTCTTTGCTTGACTACATTCGCCGCACCAAGGTCGCCACCGGGGAAGCCGGTGGAATTACCCAGCACATTGGCGCGTACCACGTCGAAACGCCGAAGGGCGTGATCAGCTTCCTGGATACTCCCGGCCACGCAGCATTTACCCAGATGCGTCAACGCGGCGCCAAGCTCACCGATATCGTGGTGTTGGTGGTGGCGGCCGATGACGGCGTGATGCCGCAGACCGCCGAAGCAATCCAGCATGCCAAGGCGGCCAAGGTGCCGCTGATTGTGGCGATCAACAAGATTGACAAATCCGGTGCCGACCCGACGCGGGTCAAGAGTGACTTGTTGACCTATGAAGTGGTGGCGGAAGAGTTCGGCGGCGAGATCCAAATGGTGGAGCTGTCGGCCAAGACCGGGCAGGGCGTGGACGATTTGCTCGACGCCATCTTGTTGCAGACCGAAGTGCTGGATTTGCAGGCCGTGTTTGAAGGCCGCGCAACCGGCGTGGTGATTGAATCTGCGCTGGACAAGGGTCGTGGCCCGGTGGCTACGGTGTTGGTGCAGCAGGGCCAATTGTCGAAGGGCGATTATCTGGTGTGCGGCATTCAATATGGCCGTGTGCGTGCCTTGTTTGACGAAAATGGTGCGCAGGTACAAGCCGCCGGTCCGTCGATTCCGGTGCAGATTCTGGGCCTCTCTGGCGTGCCGGAAGCGGGCGATGATTTTGTGGTGGTGGCCGATGAGCGTCTGGCCAAGGATGTGGCCCAGCAGCGCGACACCAAGCGCCGCGAGTTGCGCTTGGTAGCCTCGGCCGGCAACCGCATGGAAGACATCCTGGCGCAGATGGGTGAGGGCAGCAGCCAGCAGCTGACGCTCAACCTGGTGGTCAAGGCCGATGTGCACGGCACCATGCAGGCACTACGCGAAGCCTTGACCGGGCTGTCCAATGACCAGATCAAGATCAATGTGATTGGCTCCGGCGTGGGCGGGATTACCGAGTCCGATGCGCAGCTGGCGGCCACCTCCAAGGCCGCCGTGATCGGCTTCAACGTGCGTGCCGATGCCTCGGCGCGCAAGGTGATTGATAACAACGGCATCGACCTGCGTTATTTCTCGATCATCTATGACGTGATCGATCAGGTGAAGCAGATCGCATCCGGCGTGCTGGGCAAGGAAGTGCGCGAAGAGATCATCGGTACCGCATCGGTGCAGCAGGTGTTCCGCCATTCCAAGTTCGGCTCGATCGCCGGCTCGGTGGTGGTGGAAGGTGTCATTCGCAAGGGCAAGCCGATCCGCGTGCTGCGCGACGACACCGTCATCTTCTCGGGCGAACTGGATTCGCTGCGTCGCTTCCAGGAGAACGTGGACGAAGTGCGCAACGGTACCGAATGCGGTATCGGCGTGAAGGGCTACGACCAGGTCAAGCCGGGCGACAAGATCGAATGCTTCGAACGCATCGAGGTACAGCGCACGCTGTAAGGCGTGCACCTGGCCATGGCACAAAAATCATTCCATCGCACCGACCGCGTATCGGCCCAGTTGCGTCGTGAGTTGGGCACGCTGGTGCATGCATTCGTGCGCGAGCACGGGCTGGCATCGTCCAGCGTGTCCGATGTTGAGGTCACTCGCGACATGGCACATGCCAAAGTGTTCGTGACGGTGTTGCAGCCCGAACGTGCGCTGGAAACCGTGAAAGCACTGAAGACACTGGCCCCCGAAATCCGCTATCAGCTGGCGCATGCGATGCGCCTGCGGCATGTGCCAGAGCTGCATTTCCACTATGACGAATCGGTGGATCGCGGCGAACGCATCGACAACCTTCTGCGCGAATTGCGCCCCAGTGGCAGCGCCGAATAACCCGCGCGAGCGCCGCCCGCGCACCGTGTTCCGCCGTCTGGATGGCATCTTGCTGCTGGACAAGCCGCAGGGCTTGTCTTCGAATCAAGCCTTGCAGCGCGTACGGCATTTGTTTCGCGCCGAGAAGGGCGGGCATACCGGCAGTTTGGATCCGCTTGCCACCGGCTTGTTGCCGGTGTGTTTTGGCGAGGCCACCAAAATCGCCGGGGGCTTATTGGGCGCACGCAAGGCGTATGAAACCGTCGCGCGGCTCGGAATTGTTACCGATACCGATGATGCCGAAGGTCAGCCGCTGCGCGAGCACCCGGTGCCGGCACTGACGCTGGATGTCATTGATGCCGCGCTCAAGCAATTGACCGGCCGCATCCTGCAACGCCCGCCGATCTATTCGGCACTCAAGCGTGGCGGCGAGCCGTTGTACGTCAAGGCGCGGCGCGGCGAGGTCATCGAGATCGAAGCGCGTGCGATTGATGTCCACGCGTTTGAACTGCTCAATGCTGCCGATTTGCTGGATGCCGGCACACCGCAATTGCGCCTGCATGTGGAATGCGGCTCCGGCACCTATGTGCGCAGTCTGGTGCGCGATCTGGGTGAACTGTTGGGCTGTGGCGCACACGTGGCGCAGTTGCGCCGGCTTTGGGTGGACCCGTTCCGCGAGCCGCGCATGTGGACGCTGGATGCTTTGCAGGGCTTGCTCGAGCAGGCGGGAGAGCGCGTGCTGGATGCCTGCCTGTTGCCAATCGAAGCGGGCATGGCGTCGTGGCCGCAGGTGCGTGTCAATCAGCCGCAGGCACATTATTTGGGCTTTGGGCGCAGCCTGCACGGGCCGTATCAGCACACTGGGCAGGTGGCGATTCTTGACGAGCAGGGGCGCGGGCTGGGTCTGGGTGAAGTGGATGCCGATGGCAGCCTGCGTCCGTCCCGCTTGTTTCGCTGGGCGCTGACCCAGCCGGCCTTGGCAGATGCCGTCGGCTGAGCCTGTTTGCGGGTCAGCGTATGCCGAATGTCTTATGTTGCGTTGCCGCATGGCTGCGGGCGGGCTATAATCCCGCTGCTCACTTGAGCATATCCGGTTTCGGAGTCTCCGATTCCGGATTTCCTTACCATCACCATCACGGCGAGCCGTGCGGTGCCGGCGAATCCCTCGCCTGTTCCTGCCGGTCACGCGACTACGAGGCAACCATGTCCATCGATTCCCAGAAAGTCATCAACGAACACAAGCGCGGCGACAACGATACCGGCTCGCCGGAAGTGCAGGTCGCCCTGCTGACCGCGCGCATCGAACTGCTCACCGAGCACTTCAAAGCACACAAGCAAGATCATCACAGCCGTCGTGGTTTGCTGATGATGGTCAACCGTCGTCGCAGCCTGCTCGACTACTTGCACCGCAAGGATGGCGAGCGTTACAAGGCGCTGATTGGCAAACTCGGCCTGCGTCGCTGATTCAACACCCACCGCGGCGCAGGAATGCGCCGCGGTTCGTTTTTGCAGTATTGAATTTCATTCCCCGCGGCCACGCCGCATTTCCGCATCGCAGCACGCGATGCAGCGCAGCAAGCGGGGCTTGCCTGCGTTGACGAATCAAGACAATCAAGGATTCCAAAGTGGCGAAGATAAGCAAGACCTTCCAATACGGTAATCAGACCATCACCCTCGAAACCGGCGAGATCGCGCGCCAAGCCGGCGGTGCGGTGATGGTGTCCTGCGATGGCACGATGGTGCTGTGCACCGCGGTGGCGGCCAAGACCCAGCGCGAAGGCCAGGATTTCTTCCCGCTGACGGTGGACTACCAGGAGAAGTTCTACGCCGGCGGCCGCATCCCGGGCGGCTTCTTCAAGCGCGAAGGCCGCGCCACCGAGAAGGAAACGCTGACCAGCCGCCTGATCGATCGCCCGATCCGCCCGCTGTTCCCGGAAGAATTCAAGAACGAAGTGCAGGTCATCGCCACGGTGATGTCGCTGAACCCGGAAGTCGACGGCGACATCCTCGCCCTGATCGGCTGCTCCGCCGCCGTCGCCCTGACCGGCGCCCCGTTCCAGGGCCCGATCGGCGCCGCCAAGGTCGGCTACAAGGACGGCCAGTACATCCTCAACCCGACCACCAGCCAGCTGAAGGACTCGCAGCTCGAACTGGTCGTCGCCGGCACCAGCGAAGCGGTGCTGATGGTCGAATCCGAAGCCGCCGAATTGTCGGAAGACGTGATGCTCGGCGCGGTGATGTTCGGCCACCAGCACATGCAGGTCGCGATCAACACGATCAACGAGCTGGTGACCGAAGCCAACCACAAGATCTGGGACTGGAAGGCGCCGGCCAAGAACGAAGCGCTGATCGCCGCGCTGAAGGAAGCCGTGGGCACCCAGCTCGCTTCGGCCTTCCAGGTGCGCGACAAGCTGCAGCGCCGCGACGCCATCGCCGCGATCAAGAAGGACGTGATGCAGGCCCTCGCCGGCCGCGCCGAGGAAGCGGGCTGGAGCGCGGGCGAGATGTCGAAGGAATTCGGCGAGCTCGAATACCAGACGATGCGCGGCTCGGTGCTCGACACCAAGGTCCGCATCGACGGCCGCGCGCTCGACACCGTGCGCCCGATCGCCTCCAAGGTCGGCATCCTGCCGCGCGTGCATGGCTCGGCGCTGTTCACCCGCGGCGAGACGCAGGCCATCGTGGCAGTCACCCTTGGCACTGCGCGCGATGGTCAGGTCATCGACGCCGTCGCTGGCGAGTACAAGGAACACTTCCTGTTCCATTACAACTTCCCCCCCTACTCGGTGGGTGAGGCCGGCCGCATGATGGGTCCGAAGCGCCGCGAGATCGGCCACGGCCGCCTGGCCAAGCGCGGCGTGCTGGCCGTCATGCCGACCATGGAAGCGTTCCCGTACACCATCCGCGTGGTCTCGGAAATCACCGAGTCGAACGGCTCCTCCTCGATGGCTTCGGTCTGCGGCAGCTCGCTGGCGCTGATGGATGCCGGCGTGCCGGTCAAGGCACCGGTCGCGGGTATCGCCATGGGTCTGGTCAAGGAAGACGACAACTTCGTGGTGCTATCCGACATCCTCGGCGATGAAGATCATCTCGGCGACATGGACTTCAAGGTGGCCGGCACCAGCAACGGCATCTCGGCCCTGCAGATGGACATCAAGATCCAGGGTATCACCGAGGAAATCATGAAGGTGGCACTGGCGCAGGCCAAGGCCGGCCGTCTGCACATCCTCGGTGAAATGGCGAACGCGCTGACCGCGCCGCGTGGCGAGCTGTCCGAGTTCGCACCGCGCCTGCTGACCATCAAGATCCATCCCGACAAGATCCGCGAAGTGATCGGCAAGGGCGGTTCGGTGATTCAGGCGATCACCAAGGAAACCGGCACCCAGATCGACATCCAGGACGACGGCACCATCACCATTGCCTCGGTCAATGCCGCCGCCGGCCAAGCTGCCAAGTCGCGCATCGAGCAGATCACCTCCGATGTCGAGCCGGGTCGCATCTACGAAGGCAAGGTCGCCAAAATCATGGACTTCGGCGCATTCGTCACCATTGCCCCGGGCAAGGACGGACTGGTGCATGTCTCGCAGATTTCCGGCGAACGCGTGGAGAAGGTGTCCGACGTGCTCAAGGAAGGCGATCTGGTCAAGGTCAAGGTGCTGGAAGTGGACAAGCAGGGCCGTATCCGCCTGTCCATCAAGGCCGTCACCGAGGGCGAGGGCGCGTAAGCGTTTTACTTGCCATCAGAGATGAAAAAAACGGGCCGCAGGGCCCGTTTTTTTTGAATGGATTTGCTCTTGCCGGGATGGAAAATCGGCGACCTGCGCATCACTCTGCCGGCTGTTCGTACCGTCCCGGTCTCGGGTTGAGTGTGCCGCAGTGCGTGCAGGTACGTAGCTGGTCGTCACGATAAAAATGGTCGAACACGCGGAAGAAATCCTGCTCGATATCGACCAAGTGGAAGTGCTCGGCGTACAACTTGTGATTGCAGTGCACGCAGAACCACAGCAGCGCATCGTTCTCGTGCGGCAGGCGTTTGCGCTCGATCACCAGTCCGACCGAGTGCTGCATGCGTTGCGGTGAATGCGGTACATGCGGCGGCAGATAGAACACTTCGCCAGCGCGGATGGGGATGTCGCGCAGGGTGCCGCGTTCGCCATCAAAGTCGTCTTGCACGCGCAGCACCATCTCGCCTTCCAGCTGGAAGAACCACTCCGGGCCGTCCTCGAAGTGATAGTCGGTGCGCGCATTGGGGCCACCGACAATCATCACGATGAAATCATCCTGCACGATGCATTTGTTGCCGACCGGCGGTTGCAGCAGGTGGCGGTGTTCTTCGATCCAGGCGTGCAGGTTGAAGGCGGCGGGCAGCATGGTCAGTCCTCGATCCGGGCGATGCATTTGAGTTCAATGGCGATCGGCGTGGGCAGTGCGCTGATGCCGACGGTGGTTCGGCAGGGCGCGGTGGCGGCATCGGGGAAATACTCGGCCCAAATCGCGTTGTAGGTCTTGAAATCACGCAGCATGTCGGTGAGATAGACGGTGACATCAATCAAATCTTCCCAGCGCGCGCCGCTGGCATCCAGCACCGCACGCACATTGGCAAGCACGGCGTGGGTTTGTGCGGCGATGTCGTAGTGCCGGATGCGACCATCGGCAAAATAATCGTTGCCGGGAATCGAATTGTTGCTTGGGTTGCGTGGGCCAATGCCGGACAAATACAGGGTGTTGCCAACGCGGCGTGCATGCGGGTAGTGGCCCACGGCGGTCGGTGCGCCACTTGCGTGAATGCCACTCATGCCTGCGGGCCGCGACGCTCGCCCACACCTGCGACCGCCCACGCATAGTTGGCCTCCAGTACTTCTGGCGAATCCACGTCCATCCCCAGTTCGCGCACACGGCCATCGGCCAGGCTGTACACCCACCCGTGAACCGCGAGTTGTTGGCCACGCGCCCATGCATCGGCGACCACCGTGGTCAGGCACACGTTTTCCGCCTGCTCGATGGCATTGAGTTCGCACAGCGCATCAT
Source organism: Thermomonas sp. (assembly GCA_035433165.1). Lineage (GTDB taxonomy): Bacteria > Pseudomonadota > Gammaproteobacteria > Xanthomonadales > Xanthomonadaceae > Thermomonas. Next base: position 22,627 of record DAORUL010000001.1, read on the forward strand.
GGCGCTCGCTTGCGGCAAGCGTGTCCAGCAACGCCGCATGCTTTTGCGCCACATCGCCCACGTGGCGGATCCAGTTGTCGACCAACCCCAATCGCGTGCCGTGCAATGCCGCACCCACACCGCCGCAGCCGTAGTGGCCGACGACCAGGATATGCCGCACTTTCAGCACATCCACCGCAAATTGAATGGTGGACATGCAGTTGAGATCGGTATGCACCATGACATTGGCGATATTGCGATGTACAAACACTTCACCCGGCGCCAACCCCATGATCTGGTTGGCCGGCACACGTGAATCGGAGCAGCCGATCCACAAGTATTCGGGGGTTTGCAATTTTGAAAGGCGCTCGAAGAACGTGGGGTCTTCTTGGGTCACCTTGTCTGCCCAGTCGCGGTTGTTGTGCAGCAGGGTTGCGATGGCGTTCTTCATGGAGAACCTTGTGAGAAATGGGAGGGCAGGGCGATACAGGTGTTGCGTGGATCGGTAAAGAAGCGCATCGCTTCCAGTCCGCCCTCGCGGCCCAGTCCGGATGCACCGGTGCCGCCAAATGGGGTACGCAAATCGCGCATCAACCACGTATTGATCCAGACGATGCCCACCCGCAGTTGCGCGGCGAACCGATGTGCGCGGGTGAGATCGCGCGTCCACACGCTGGCAGACAAGCCGTAGTCGGAGGCATTGGCCAGTGCCAGTGCTTCATCATCGTTGTCGAATGCCTGCAGGGTGGCGAGCGGGCCGAAGATTTCCTCGCGGTTGGTGGCGCAGTTCGCGTCAAGCCCTTCGATCACAGTCGGTGCGATAAACCACCCGGGCCGTGCCAGTGCTTGCCCGCCACACAGCACGCGGCCACCTTCGGCACGCGCGCGGGCGATGGCGGCCAGCACCTTGTCGAAATGCACCTGCGAAACCATCGGGCCGAGTTGCACGTCGGCCTCCAGGGGTGCGCCAAGGCGCAATGCGCGGGCGCGTTCAACCAAGGCATCGCGGAATTCATCATGAATAGTGCGCTCGATCAAAAGGCGCGAGCCACACAAACAAATCTGCCCGCTGTTCTGGAATGCGCTGCGTACCAACGTATCCAGATTCGCGCGCCAGTCGCTGTCGGCAAAGACCAGGGTGGCGTTCTTGCCGCCCAATTCCAGCGAGGTTTTTTTCAGCAGCGGCCCGGCCAGCCCGGCTATGCGCCGACCCACCGCAGTGCTGCCGGTGAACGAGACTGCTTTGACCTGCGCATGCGTTACCAGCGGCTCGCCCACCGCCGGCCCCAGCCCATGCACGATATTCAGCACGCCCGGCGGCAGGCCCACTTCCAGCGCAAGCTCACCCAGCATGGTCGCGGTGGCGGGGGTGATTTCAGACGGTTTGGCCACTACGGTGTTGCCGGCAGCCAACGCGGGCGCGATTTTCCAGGTGAACAGATACAGCGGCAGGTTCCACGGGCTGATACAGCCAACCACGCCCAGCGGCAGACGCAGGGTGTAATTCAGGCCGGCCTCGCCGTGGTGGGACTCGCTGGCGAACTGGGTGGCGGCGTGCGCGAAGAAGCGCAAGTTGGAAACGGCGCGCGGAATTTCGATATCACGCGCCAGCGCCAGCGGTTTGCCGGCGTCGATGGCTTCGGCGCGGGCGAATCCATCCAGGCGGGCCTCCAGTGCATCCGCCAGCCGCTCCAGGCAGCGTGCACGTTGGCTGTTGGAAAACGCCGCCCAGCCCGCCGCGGCAGCGCTGGCGGCGGCGGCCGCGGCTTCGACAGTGGTGGCATCGCCATCGGCAACCTCTGCATACGGCTGCGCATGGGCGGGGTCGAACACGGGTCGCCAGCGCGAGCTGGTGGTTTCGCCGCAGGTCGCGCCGATGACATGTCCAAAGCGTTGCATCGCTACAGCTTACCCGTCACGTCGGCCTTGCGGCAGTGCTGGCAGCACCGGCACCGGGCGCAAGTCGTTGAATTTGCGATTGTCGTGCGGATTGCGCATAATGGCCGGCTCCCGTTCACCGGGAGCTCGCTCGAACGCGTCTGCCGCATTCCGCGCCAGATGGCCGAGAGCTAATCGACCGGCATCCCGCCGGCGACATCCATGAGGAAATCACTATGCGTCATTACGAAATCGTGTTCCTGGTCCATCCGGATCAGAGCGAACAGGTCCCGGCGATGATCGAGCGCTACAAGAGCGCGATCGAAGCGGGCAATGGCAAGATCCACCGTCTGGAAGATTGGGGCCGCCGGCAACTGGCTTACCCGATCCAGAATTTGGTCAAGGCCCATTACGTGCTGCTCAATATCGAAGTCGAGCAAGCCGTGCTGGATGAAATGGTGGACGGCTTCCGCTTCAACGATGCCATCTTGCGCCATCTGGTGATGCGCCGTGATGACGCTGTGACCGAGCAGTCCCTGATCATGAAGAACAAGGACGAAAAGGCTGACAAGCCCGAGCGTGGCGAGCGCCGCCGCCGTGACGATGAGAGCGACAGTGCCATCGGTACTGGCGATTCCGAATCCGCCGAAGCCGCCTAAGTCCGCCCTCCAGGAGCACACCCATGTCCAAGTTCTTCCGTCGCCGCAAGTTCTGCAAGTTCACCGCCGAAGGCGTGACCGAGATTGATTACAAGGATCTCAACACCCTGCGCCAGTACCTGACCGAAACCGGCAAGATTGTCCCCAGCCGCATCACCGGCACCAAGTCGCGTTATCAGCGTCAGCTGCAGGCCGCCGTCAAGCGCGCCCGCTTCCTGGCCCTGATTCCGTACACGGACAACCACAACGTCTGACGCTGCGCCTGCTCGCTGTGGCGTTGTTGCTGGTTGGCCGCGCGCATCCTCATTGACGTCAGTCAACTGCGGTACGCGCGACCCCCCGCTTCTGGCCACGCCTTCGCAGGCTGTGCTTCAGTCAACCAAACCCGTCCATTCGGACAGCAACCGTTGCGGTGCGATCAGCACCGCTAACGAATACGGAGCAATTCCATGCAACTGATTCTTCTGCAAAAAGTCACCAATCTTGGCAACCTCGGCGACAAGGTCGATGTGAAGCCGGGTTACGGCCGCAACTTCCTCGTCCCGCAGGGCAAGGCTGTGCCGGCCACTGCAGCCAACATCGCCGAATTCGAAGCCAAGCGTGCTGACTACGAAGCCAAGGCTGCTGCCAACCTGGGTGCCGCCAATGCGCGTCTGGCCAAGCTGGCCGATGCCAGCGTCACCGTGGCCGCAAACTCTTCGACCGAAGGCAAGCTGTACGGCTCGGTGGGCCCGCGTGAAATCGCGGAAGCCCTGACCAAGCAGTTGGGAGTCGAAGTGAACAAGTCCGAAGTGGTGATGGGCGAAGGTCCGCTGCGCCACACCGGCGAGTTCGAGGTGCATGTGCATCTGCATGCCGACGTCAACACCACCGTCAAGGTGGTGGTGGTGCCGGAAGCCGCCTAAGCGTTAATGCCGTATGTGGTTTGCAACAGGCGCCGCAAGGCGCCTGTTGTGTTTTGGGGATGGCGCGTCGCAGGAAATGAGATGCGCACCGGTTATCCACAAGGTTATCTGCAACGTTTGCTTGCAGGGACGGCTAGGATGACGGCTTGCATCGAACACTAACGGGCGACCCGCGATGACGGGTCGCTCATCGCTTGGCAAAGGACGTGGTACCGCCAATGAGCGTAAAGCAGGGTTTCCGCCCCGACTCCAGTTTCCAGACCCGCAATGAGCAGCGGATCGAGCAGCTGCGCGTGCCACCACAATCGGTGGATGCCGAGCAGGCGGTGCTGGGCGGTTTGATGCTCGACCCTTCCGCGTTCGACCGCGTGGCGGATCTACTCAATGCCGAAGATTTTTATCGACGTGATCATCAGCTGATCTATCGCGCCATTCGTGAATTGGTGGAAAAAAATCAACCCTGCGATGCGGTGACGGTGGGCGATTGGTTTGAGTCGCAAGGCGTTGCCGAGCAAGTGGCCGGTGGCGCTTATTTGATCGAGCTGGCCGCCACCACGCCCAGCGCCGCCAATATCAAGGCGTATGCCGACATCGTGCGCGACAAGGCGGTACAGCGCAAATTGATCGATGTGGGCACCGCGATCGTCAACGATGGCTTTCAGCCTGAGGGGCGTGGCTCCGGCGAGTTGCTGGCGAAAGCCGAGAGCGAAGTGTTTGCGATTGCCGAAGGTCATTCGCGCGGGCGGCAGGATTTTGTGCCGATCAAACGTGCCTTGAATGAAGCGTTTGATGTGCTGCAAAAACGCGCCGAAAGCGGCAGTGGCGTGACCGGGCTGCCGACCGGCTATGTGGAGTTTGACGAAATGACGGCGGGCCTGCAGCCCACCGATTTGGTCATCCTGGCGGCGCGCCCGGCGATGGGTAAAACCACATTGGCATTGAATATCGCCGAGTACGGCGCGATCAAGTCGAAGAAAGCGGTGGCGGTGTTTTCGATGGAAATGTCGTCCTCGCAATTGGCCCTGCGCTTGATCTCATCATTGGGCCGGGTCAATGCCACGCGCCTGAAGACCGGTGATCTGGAGGATGAAGACTGGAGCCGCGTCACCGGTGCCATCGCGCAGATGAGTGGCATCAAGATTTTCATCGACGATACCCCTGGGCTGTCACCCGAAGTGCTGCGCGCCAAATCGCGGCGGCTCAAGCGCGAACATGATTTGGGCTTGATCGTGATCGACTATTTGCAGCTGATGGCGGTACCTGGCAACAGTGAAAACCGCGCCACCGAAATCTCTGAAATCAGTCGCTCACTGAAGGGTTTGGCGAAAGAATTGAACGTGCCGGTGATTGCCCTGTCGCAGCTCAACCGCTCGTTGGAAACCCGCACCGACAAGCGTCCTGTGATGGCCGACTTGCGTGAATCCGGCGCGATCGAGCAAGACGCCGACATGATCGTGTTCATCTATCGCGATGAGTACTACAACAAGGACAGTTCGCCGGACAAAGGCCTGGCCGAAATCATTATCGGCAAACATCGAAACGGCCCCACCGGCAGCTTCAAGCTGAAATTCTTTGGCGAATACACACGCTTTGATAATTTGGCGCACGATACCGTTGGCAGTTACGAATAAGCGACGCCGGTCATGAGCGAAACCATGAGCCAACGCCCCACCCGCATCGTGGTGGATCTGGATGCGCTCAGTCACAACTTGCAAGCGATCCATGCGCATGTGCAGGTGCCGGTGATGGCGATCGTCAAAGCCAATGCCTACGGGCATGGCTTGGTGCCGGTGGCGCATCATTTGCAGGCACAGGGCGTCACGCAATTTGGTGTGGCATTTGCCGAGGAAGCATTGACCTTGCGGCGTGCCGGCATCAGCGTGCCGATTCTGGTGCTGGGCGGGATCCTGGGCCGGCAAGTGGGACAATTGATCCAGCACGATCTGGAAATCACGGTGTCGTCGCTGGACAAGCTGCGCAAGGTCGAAGCCGCCGCCGAGCGTTTGCAGCGCAAAGCGGTGATCCATCTGAAGATCGACACCGGGATGGAGCGCATTGGCGTGCACAGCTACTCCTGCGCGGCATTCATCGAAGCGGCAGTGGCGTCCACGTGGTGTGTGCTGAAAGGCGTGTACTCGCATCTGGCCTGCGCCGATGACCCGCACTCACCGAAAACGGCCCAGCAGCTGGAGCGATTCTTGCAGGCTTGCGCGCATTTCGAGCGTCTTGATGCGCCGATGCCGATCCGCCACTTGGCCAATTCCGGCGGCGTGTTGCACTTTCCGGAAACGTGGCTGGATATGGTGCGCCCCGGCATCATGTTGTACGGCGTGCTGCCCGATCCGGCAGCACATCGCAGTGTGGATATTCGTCCTGCGTTATCACTGCTCTCGCAGGTGGTGTATTTCAAAGTGGTCAAGGCCGGCAGCAGCGTCAGCTACGGCGCAACCTGGGCACCCACGCAGGACACCCATGTGGTCACCGTGCCGATTGGCTATGGCGATGGCTATCCACGGGCGCTGTCGAACCGTGGCCAGGTGTTGATCCGGGGCCAGCTTCACCCCATCGTCGGCCGCTTGTGCATGGATCAATTCATGGTGGATCTTGGCCCGCACGGCAGCGCGTATGTCGAGGACGATGTGGTGCTGATTGGCCCGCAAGGTGAGCAAATCCTCACCGTCGAGGATGTTGCGGCGTGGGCCGACACCATTGGCTATGAAATCCTGACCCGCTTCAACGAGCGCATCCCGCGTGAATATGTGGGTGGGCCAGACATCCGTTGACCCTGCGCAAAGCGCGTGATTCACTCGCCAATACGCAAGGGGAGAAATCGGATGGCCGCAGCACCTGCAACACCGTCATCAGAATCGGCATCGGCACCGAAGCCGGCATCCAGGCCCGCAGCAAAGCCGCGCCTGAAGCGGAATGCCGATGCCGCCAGCGGTGCACGGCCGAAGCGCGAGCCGATGTCGAAGGTGGATACCGCGTGGTTGCGCATGGAACGGCCGACCAACCCGATGATGATCACCGGTGTGTTGATGTTCGCCGAGCCGCTGCAATTGGTGCAGTTGAAAAAGATTATCCAGCAGCGCTTTCTCTCGTATGCGCGATTTCGGCAAAAGCCGGTTGAAAGTGCCACCGGCGCACAGTGGGTGGATGACGAGCACTTCGACCTGGATTGGCATGTGCGTTTATCTGGCCTGCCAGGACGGCCGGGGAAGACTTCGGAAAAACGGGCGCTGGAACGCTTCGTCAGCAATTTGGCGTCCAGTCCGTTGGATCCCACCAAGCCGCTGTGGCAATTCCATTTGGTCGAGCGTTATCAGGGCGGGTCAGCATTGGTGGCTCGCATCCACCATTGCTATGCCGACGGCATTGCCTTGGTGCAGGTCTTGTTGTCATTGACCGATACCAGCCGAGAGCCCAAACCCAGTGCCCGCCTCGACAAGGCCTGGCTGAAGCACGAAGCCGCTCCGGTGGCGCGTCGCGTGGGCGCGATGGAGCGCTACATGAAGCTGGGCGGCAAGGCGCTGGAGCAGGGCATGGCGATGATGCAAGACCCCTCGCTGGCCACGTTGCTGGCGAAAGAGGGTGGCGATATAGCCAAGGAGTTGTTGCATGCCTTGGCGCTGCCGGATGACCCGCCCTCGATGTTGCGCGGCAAGCTGGGCGTAAGCAAACGCGTGGCGTGGGCCGAGCCGCTGAATCTGGAAGAGGTCAAAGCGGTGGGTCGCGCCTGCGGCAGCACCGTCAACGATGTGTTGATGGCGGCGGCTGCCGGGGCCTTGCGCAGCTACATGCTGGAGCGCGGCGAACCTTTGGATGGCATGACCCTGCGCGCCACCGTGCCGGTGAATTTGCGGCCGCTGGAGCATGCCAGGAAACTGGGCAACCACTTCGGGTTGGTGTTTCTGGAGTTGCCGGTCGGCGAGGGTAATCCAGTACGGCGTTTGCAGCGGGTAGCCGACTGCATGAACCAACTCAAAAACTCACGTCAAGCCATCGTCGCGTTTGGCCTGCTGGCAGCACTGGGCATGGCCCCGCATCCGGTGCCGGAACTGGCGTTGGAGATGTTCAGCCGAAAAGCCAGCGCCGTGGCCACCAATGTACCCGGCCCGCAACAGCCGTTGTACATGGCCGGCAGCGAGTTGCGCGACATCATGTTCTGGGTGCCGCAAACCGGCTCGATCGGGCTGGGCCTGTCCATCCTCAGCTATCGCGGGCAAGTACATTTTGGCTTGATTGCCGATGCCCGCCTGATCCCGGATCCGGATGCAGTGGTGCGGCGTTTTGGTGAGGAATTCGAGCGCTTGCTATACCTGACCATGATGGGCAGCTGGGAGTTGCCCTTGGATGCAGAGGCCGCGTTTGCGCTGCTGCAGGAGACGGCATCGACTTGAAGGGGTGCCTTGGCTGGTCGCGTTATTTGCTCAACCGCTGCAACACGTCATGCCAATAGGTCAGCATCCACGGGATGTTGGACGCCAGCATTTTTTCGTTGAGACCGTGTGCAAAGGTGTCGTTGGGTTTGGCAAAATCGGGCGAAACGCCGTAGCTGGGCACACCCAGTGCGCGAAAGTGCATGCTGTCGGTCGCCCCTGACGACATATCCGGCACGATGCTCAGCCCCGGGTAGCGCGCGTGCACGCTGGCGCTCACCGCAGCCATCACATCCTTGCGCAACGGTGATGCCGGGCTTGCCACCGGCGGCGGGGGTTGCAAGGTGATGTGCACGCTGGCATCGGCAATCACCTGCTGCAACGTGGCTTGCACGGCGGCCACCGTGGTGCCGGGAAAAATGCGGCAGTTGATGTTGGCACTGGCGCGTTGCGGCAGCGCATTCAAGGCATGCCCGCCGGACAACGTGGTTGCCACGCAGGTGGTGCGCAGTTGGCCCACATAACCGGGATTGGCCGAAATGATCGCGGCGGCTTCACTGTCATCGGGGTTGGCGGCAAAGCGACGCATCGCCTCGGCCAATGGCCCTTGGTCATGCTCGCCAGCGGCGCTCAACGATGCCAAGGTGATGTCGTTGTGCTGCACCGGGAATTGATAAGCCGCCACGTGGCCCAGCGCCGTGGCCAACCGATAGATCGCGTTGTCGGGCGCGGGTGTACTGGAGTGGCCGCCCGGTGAAGTCACCACCAGTTCGAAATCGGCATAGGTTTTTTCAGCCGCTTGTACTTCAAACACGATGGGTTTGAGGGTGGCATCAAACGTGCCGCCGCCGGCATCGGCATTGAGCAGGAATTCGGCATCGTGATAGCGCTTGGCCAGTTCACGGGTGGAGGCCATTTCGGTTTCTTCATCGCCCGAAAACACCAAAATCATGCCGCGCCTGGGTTTGAAGCCTTCGCGCTTGAAGCGCATGAAGGTGCTCACCACCGTCACGATCCCGGCCTTCATGTCGGCCACGCCGCGCCCATACAGATAGCCGTTTTCTTCGACCAGGGTAAACGGGTCACGGTTCCAGTCCGCAGGGTTGGCGGCCACTACATCCATATGCCCGGAAATCAGAATCGGCTTCAGGCGCGTATCCGTGCCGGCATAGCGCACCACCAGTGCGGCGGTGTGCTCCACCGGAATAATGTCGATATCGGCTTTGGCAAAGCCGGCCGCTTCCAGCTTGTCGGCCAGATAGCGCGCAAACGCCGGAACTTGCGCTTTGCCCGCCACGGTCTGGAACGCGACGGCATGCCGCAGCATGTCCATCGTCTCGGGCTGCGCTGGCAAGGTGGTGGCAGGGGTTGCAGTGCCGGCGATGGCATTGCCGGCAAAGGCCACGAGCATTCCGGCAAACAGACAGGTGCGCATCAACATCAGGGACGTCCATGGGGTGATCAGGATGTTGCCAGCGTAGCAGTCGCACCGCGTGTTCAGTAGCGGCTCATTCTCGGAGATGCCATTCACATTCGGGCCAGATGAATACCACTAGCCTAGCAACGGATATTTCCCTCAGGAGCATCGCATGTTGCACACCACATCCTTCAAATACGCCGTGTTGGCCAGCTGTCTGATTGCCTTCACCAGTGGTTGCGCCAGCTACGATGGCGGCAATGCCAATGGCGATCATGCCCGTGCCAAGAAGGGCGCCCTGATTGGCGCTGCGATCGGTGTGGCGACCGGCTTGCTCAGTGGCGATAGCGCGGTGGAACGCCGCCAGCATGCGATGGTAGGCGCGGGCATCGGCGCGTTGGCCGGTGGCGCCATTGGCAACTATCAAGACAAGCAGGAAGCCGAGTTGCGGCGTGAAACCGCAGGTACCGGTATCGATGTCAGCCGCGATGGTGATGTGATCAAGCTCAATCTGCCCGATGGCGTGACGTTTGATTTCAACAAGACCGATATCAAGCCGCAGTTCTATCCCTCGCTCAACACCATTGCCGGCACCTTGCGTGAGTACAACCAGACCATCGTCGAGGTCAGCGGGCATACCGACAATATCGGCAGCGATGCGGTCAACCAGCGCATCTCCGAGCAGCGTGCCAATTCGGTGGCCAGCTATTTGATGGCGCAAGGGTTGCAGCGCGAACGGTTTGAAATCGTCGGCCTTGGCAAGCGTTTCCCGATTGCCGACAACGCCACCGAGCAAGGGCGTTCACTCAACCGGCGCGTGGAAATCCGCTTGTTGCCGATCCGCTCGTAAGCCACTTCGGCGGTGCTAGAGTGATGGCAACTGTTGCTGCGGACTTGCCATGATTGCTCAGACCTTTCAGCCCCTTGGCACACCCGGTGTGCCTTGGGGCGATGCCGAAAAAAAACAGTGGCGCGCGCGTCAACACAAGCAGCGCAGCTATGTCGATGAAGTAGTGAACAAGCTCGACACCTTGCTGGAAAGTTTCAAGGTGTTGCAGTACGGCGAGCTGGATTACGGCAACGATGGCCGCTACCCGTTGTACGCCTTGCGTGGCAAATATTGGGACGATGCGCTGCCGGCAGCTTTGGTGACGGGCGGTGTGCATGGCTATGAAACCAGTGGTGTGCATGGCGCGCTGTTATTTGCGCAGGACTATGCCGGTGCATTTGAAGGCCGCTTGAATCTGCTGATTGCACCCTGCGTGTCGCCGTGGGCGTACGAGCGCATCCACCGCTGGAACCCGCATGCGCTGGACCCGAATCGCAACTTCGTGGCCAACAGCCCGTGTGGTGAATCCAAGGCGCTGTGGGACTTGATCCAACCGTTGCGCGGCAAGTGCAGTGTGCATATTGATTTGCACGAAACCACCGATTCCGACGAAGCCGAATTTCGCCCGGCACTGGCCGCCCGCGACGGCAAACCGTATGAACCGGGCACGATTCCGGATGGCTTCTATCTGGTCGATGATAGCGCCAACCCGCAGCCGGCATTTCAGGATGCCATCAACCTAGCGGTGGCCAAGGTGACGCATATTGCGATGTCGGATATGGACGCCACCATCATTGGCTCACCGGTGGTCGCCGAAGGCGTGATCCGCTACCCGTTGGTGGAATTGGGCCTGTGCGCCGGCATCACCGGGGCACGCTTCACCACCACCACCGAGGTCTACCCCGACAGCCCGCGCGCCTCCCCCGCGCAATGCAACCTGGCGCAGGCGGTGGCAGTGAACGCGGCATTGGCATTTGCGCTGGCGGCGGGGTGATCTGGTTTCTGGCGTGCGCCAGATCCGCATCACAAAGCGCGCTGGCCGGGGTTGAGGCCTTTCGCCAAGTGCGGTTTGAGTAACCTGAATAGGCAATTGGCCGACCTGCGGCTGGGTCTGCGTTGGCCCTGTCACGCACGGCACTTCAGGACGTGTGTGGGGTGTACGGCGTGCCGGCAGGATTCCCCGCCGGTTCTGCGAATGGAGACCTATTGCTATGAACATGCTGCGTAATTGGACAGCTGTTGTGCTGTTGTTATGCGCCAGTTGGGCCGGCGCACAGGAGAGGGCATACAAGGAAGGGACGGTCACCGTGGTGACTTCGGTGAAAGTCGTGGATGGCCAGTTCGAGAACTACATGCGCTATTTGGCGGCCAATTGGCGGCCAGTCAATGAAGAGGCCAAGAAGGCGGGTGAAATTGTGGATTACCACGTCTATGGGGCGAACCCGCGCAGCCCGCAAGAACCCGACATGTATCTGGTCGTCACCTATCCCAACATGGCTGCATTCGACGGTATGGATGCGCGGATGGAGCCGATTCTGGCCAAACTCACCAAGCAAACGATGCAGCAGCGCGAAGATGCCTCCGGCAAACGTGTGGTGATGCGTACGATCCTGGGCTCGGAAATGCTCCGTGAGTTGGTCTTCAAATAAGGAATCTGCCGTTGCTGGAATCAACGCCTGACAGGCATGTCGAGCAGGCAGGTCGTTCCTTGCGGCCTGCCTGGCTGTCCTTCTGCATCACATGCGTCTGGCGTCATAACGTATCGTGCTGGCCGGGCGTGGGTTGCGTACGTAAAGTGTGGATTTTCCCCACGAGCCTATGCCCATGATCCAACGTCTAGACCCCGGTCCGCGCATGTCCGAGGCCAGTATCCATAACGGCATCGTGTATTTGGCCGGGCAAATTCCGGAAACGGCGGATGCCACTATCGAAGTGCAAACC
>DAORUL010000001.1:34713-50050 GCA_035433165.1 Thermomonas sp.
AGCTGCGCCGAGGTCAGTTGCGCGCGCACCCATTTGCCGGCGGCTTCGCTGTCTTGCTGGAAGGCGTCGTGGGTCATCAAGTGCATGGCTTGTTCGCGGCTCCAGCCATCCACCTGCACGCCTTGGTCCAGCAGGGCGTTGGCAATGGTGCGCAGGTAGAACTTGAGCTGTACCAGATGAAATAGCGGGTCGTTATCCAGATAGCCTTGTTCCTGCATCATGCGCTCGGTATAGACCGCCCAACCTTCGGCAAACAAGCCCGAGCGCAAGACGCCGCGCAGGGTGGAGGGGAATTTGCCCGAATGCCAGCCTTCCAGATAATGGCCGGGAATGCCCTCGTGGATCGACAGCAGGTGGATCATCTTGCCGTTGTATTCGCGCAGGAACGAATCGGCCTGCGCCTTGCTCCAATCATCCGGGATCGGCGAGATGGCGTAGAAGGTCTTGAGGTTCTTGTCCAGCGGGCCGGGCGAGTCGCAATAGGCCACCGCCACGCCGCGTTGGAACTCCGGCATCAGGATCACATCCACCGCCGAATCAGGCAGCGTGACGAGATCTTTTGCGCGCACGAAATCGGTGGCGGATTTCAGTGAGGCCTTGGCGTCTTCCACCACCTTGTCGCGTGCCGGGTGGTCGGCGTAGGCCAGCTCCAGTGCGGCTTCGATGGCGGTCTGCTGTTGCGCATCGGTGGGCTTGTCGGAAAGCTCAGGCGTGCCGGGTTTGCCCTTCAGTACGTTCTGCGCGATGCCGTACATCACTTCGCGCACGCGTTTCATTTCACTTTCGGCGCGTTGCTTGATGTCGGCACGTGACAGCGAAGAGGACAGTGCGAACTTCAATTTCTGGTCGTATTTTTCCGCGCCAATGCGGAAGTCACCCTTGGCATTGGGCACCAGGGTGTTATCCAGCCATGTTTGTTGCTCCGCGACGGCTTTTTTCAAACCTTCAGTCGCGGCGCGGGTGCGGTCAGCCTGGACTTTGGGCAATTCACCCAGATGCGGGGTGATGAAGGTGTCGACAATGGAAAGGATGCCGGCGTTTTGTTTGGCCACGGTCTGCGCATGGATGAGGGGCACCCGTGCCGGATCCAGATTTTCCCGCGCCTGCGCGAATAGCGCAGGCAGTTTTTCCATGCGCTCTGTGGCCGCGGCAATGCGCTCGGGGAGTGGCGCAAATTCGCGGGACATCAAGCCATAGATGGCGCTGCCTGCCAGCCCGCCATACACCTGCGGGTCCCACGCCCAGCTTTGCAGCACATCGATGTCCCAGATGTCCGATTGCAATTGGTTGCGCAAGATCGCGGCATCGACCTGGTTTTCACGCGAGAGTTTGCTGGTATCGATGGCATCCAGCTCGGCCAGTAGTTTCTTGCTGGTGGCCACGCGCTGCAACCGACCGGCGGCACTGAGATCATCCAGCTGGCCATCAAAACGGTGATCCCCAATTTGGGTGGCGCTCACCGGCGACAGCGCCATCCACTCGGCCAGTGTGCGCTTGGACAGATCGGCAAATTTTGCGTCCATCACCGCATCGTTTGCCATGGTGGTGGCCGGTGTTGCCGCGGTGGGCGGTGGCTGTTGGCCGGTGCACGCTGCCAGCACGGTGGTGATGGACAGGGCAAGCAGGGTGGTGCGCATGGGGGGAGCTCCGCAAAGTGGGCAATTGCACACAATACGGCCTGCCAATCGCTTGGCAACAGTGCCGGAAGGACGAACGGCACAGGCAAGGCACGGGGAAGGTCAGTAGGCTGGCCGCTTCCACACACGGGTAGGTGTTATGAAGCGTTCACTGTTGAGTTTCGGCATTGCCGCCGCGTTGTCCATCACCAGCATGGCCGCTCTGGCCGCAGGGCCGGCGTCCAGGCCACAACTGGGCAGCTTCGGGGTGGATTTGTCTTCGCGTGACACTTCGGTGAAACCGGGCGATGACTTCAATCGCTATGCCAGCGGGCATTGGATCGATACCTATCAGTTGAAGGATTACGAGTCTTCGTACGGCTCGTTCAACGAACTGCGCGACCGTTCGGAAGATCAGGTGCATACCTTGATTGACGGGTTATTGGCGCGCACCGATTTGGCGCCGGGCAGCAATGGCCAGAAGCTGCGCGACTACTACGCCAGCTACATGAATCGCGCTGCGCGTGATGCCGCCGGGATCACACCCTTGCAGCCGGTGCTGACCCGCATCGCTGCGATTGATTCGAAAGACAAACTTATCGCGGCGTTTGCCAATGCCGGCATCGACGGCAGTGACGCGCCGCTGGGGCTGTATGTCGGCACTGATCGCAAAGACCCCGACAGTTATCTGGTGGGTTTGGGCGTGGGCGGGTTGGGCCTGCCGGATCGCGATTACTACCTCAATCCGGATGCCCGTTTCGTCAAGATTCGCGAAGCCTATGTCGCGCATATCCAGCGCATGCTGGGTTTTGCGGGTGTCAGTGAAGCAGACGCCAAGCCGCGTGCCGAGGCGATTCTGGCGCTGGAAACGGCGCTGGCCAAACCGCAGTGGGACCGCGTCAAGCTGCGCGACCGCGACAAGACCTACAACGTGGTGACGTTTGCGCAGTTGCAACAGCAGTACCCCGGCTATGACTGGGCGGCACAATTGCGTGCGCAGCAGATGCCGCAGCCGGCGCGCTTGAACATCAGTACACCGGATGTCATCGGGCCGGTGATCGATGTCATCAATGCCACGCCGCTGGCGACATGGCGCGATTACCTGACCTTCCACGCCATCGACGGCAATGCCAGTTTGTTGAGCACGCAGATCGATGAGGCATCATTTGCCTTCAACGGCAAAGTGCTGAATGGCCAAAAAGCGCAGCGCGAAGACTGGAAGCGTGCAGTGGCCCTGGTCGGCTCCGGCAATGGCTTGGGCGAAGCATTGGGCGAGCTGTACGTGGCGCGCTACTTCAAGCCGGAAGCCAAACTGGCGATGGATAAGTTGGTCGAAAATCTGCGCGCGGCATTGCGGCAGAACATCGAACATATTGATTGGATGAGCGATGCCACCAAGGTCGAGGCGTATCGCAAGCTGTCCACGTTCCGCCCGAAGATCGGCTACCCGTCGAAGTGGAAAGACTATTCCAGCGTCACCATCCAGCCCGATGATTTGTTGGGCAATGCCATTGCCATGCGCCAGTACAACCGTGCAGACCAGAACCGTCGGATCGGCCAGAAAACCGACCGCGAAGAGTGGGGCATGACCCCGCAGACGGTGAATGCATATTACAACTCGACCTTCAACGAGATCGTGTTCCCGGCCGCCATCCTGCAGCCGCCGTTCTTCGATGTGAATGCCGATCCTGCGGTGAACTACGGCGGCATTGGTGCCGTCATCGGCCACGAAATGGGCCATGGCTTCGATGACCAAGGCAGCAAATCCGATGCCGATGGCATCCAGCGCAATTGGTGGACCGATGAGGATCGCGTCCGTTTCGATGCGCGCACCAAGGCGCTGGGTGCGCAGTACAACAGCTATTGCCCGCTACCCGGCCAGTGCGTCAATGGTGGCCTGACCATGGGTGAAAATCTGGGTGATTTGGGCGGCTTGTCGATGGCCTACACCGCCTATCAACTGAGCTTGCAGGGCAAGCCCGCACCGGTGGTCGATGGCCTCACTGGCGACCAACGCTTCTATTTGTCATGGGCGCAAGTGTGGCGCGGCAAGTACCGCGATGAAGCCCTGCTCAACCTGATCAAGACCAACCCGCACTCGCCGTCGATGTACCGTGCCAATGGCCCGCTGCGGAATATCGATGCGTGGTACAAGGCCTTCAACGTCAAGCCTGGCGATGCCATGTACCTGCCACCGGAGCAGCGTGTGCGGATTTGGTGAGTCTTGCGAAGCGGGCGCGACTTTTTTGTCCGCCCGCATCGGGTATCGTGCGTCAACACCACTGGCGATCCCGGAGTGCTCAATGAAACTGTCGTGCCGTTGCGGACAGGTGCAGGGTGAATTCAATCCTGCACGCAGCTACACCCGCGCCACATGCTATTGCGCCGATTGCCGGGCGTTTGCGCGCTGGTTGGGCGGGGCTGGGCTGCTGGATGCGGCGGGCGGCAGCGACATCGTGGCGATGGCGCCGGATGGCCTGCGCTTCACCCAGGGGCTGGATCAGTTGGCCTGCATGTCGCTGGGGCCGCGTGGCTTGCTGCGTTGGTATGCGCGCTGCTGCCGCACGCCGCTGGGTAATGTGCCGCGCAACCCCAAGCTGTATTACCTCGGCCTGCCGGTATCTGCCATAGCCGAATCCGAGGCTGTGGTGACGGCCTGTTGCGGTGCACAGGGCCACACCATCATCAGCCCCGAATCGGCCACTGCTGCAGTCAATCCCACCCGTGGGGCACTGTTGGCCGGCGCCTTGCGCATCGTCACCAAGCTCGCAAGCGCACGCCTGCGCGGCCGACGCAATGCCCTGTTGTTTGCTGCCGATGGCCAGCCTATCCGTGCGCCACAGGTATTGTCACTGGAGCAACGTCGGGCCCTGGATGGCGGGTGAGCTGCGCAGGGCTTCGGCAAAGGCCAGCTTGAATAGCGTTATTTTTTCTGCGCCGGCTTTCCTTGCAACGCTGCCACCGCCTCCAGCATCTGCTTGACGTGCTGGTTGGGGTTCATCGAATCAAACTCGGCGGCAATGCGGCCATCCTTGCCAATCAGGTAGGACGTGCGGCTGGCTAAGTCTGGTTTCAGGGTCATAGTGGCATCGAAAGTCTTGGCGATTTTCGCGCCGGGGTCGGCGGCGACGGGGAATTTGCCGGCGCATTTTTCGGTGTCTTTCGAAAACTCAGCCAAACGCTCCACATTGCCAGCCGTCACCCCAATCACGCTGACACCCCGTGCCTTGAATTTGTCGATGGCCTGCGAGAACGCGGCGGCCTCGGCGTTGCAGCCGGGGGTGAACGCGGCGGGGAAGAAGTACACCACCACCGGGCCGTGTTTCAGCGTGGCGGCAAGATCGAAGGTAAACGGCTGGCCGGCCAAAAACGCCGGTGCAGTGAATGCGGGGGCGGGGGTGCCTGGCTTGAGTGCGGCGAGCGCGGGCGTGGCAAGGGCAAGCGCGATGGCGAATGTGGCAATGCGGCGCATGGGTGGCTCCAAGAGGAAGATGGCTTGGCCACTGTATCGCTGTTGCGTCGGGTTTTGGTGAGCAACGCGCCCCTGCATGGCAGGGGCGCGTGCATGTACATGCTCAGGCCACCGGTTGTGCCAGTCCGCGTGCGAATGCATGTTCGATCAACTGCCGGGTCTTGCTGTCGGCTTTGTGGGCGGCGTGTTCGATCTGCGTGCCAACGGCTTGCATATCCTTGCCGATGGCTTGCATGGGTTGGCTGGCAGCTTGCATGCGGCTGCCCACGGCTTGCATGCGCAGGCTTTGCTGCTGCACGGTCCTGGATTGGGACTCGATGATCGCGCTCT
This sequence comes from Thermomonas sp., assembly GCA_035433165.1. GTDB lineage: Bacteria > Pseudomonadota > Gammaproteobacteria > Xanthomonadales > Xanthomonadaceae > Thermomonas. The sequence goes on from DAORUL010000001.1 coordinate 40,132, forward strand.
GCGCTTGCATCTGCACATTGATGGCTTCGATTTGTGCCGACAGGCGATCCATCTGCCGTTGCAGAGCATCACGTTCGGCTTCGCTTGCTTTGCGTGCGCGCTGGGCGAGTGCGGTTTGTTGCATGGCCAGCGCACCCTGACGGTTGGCCAATGCATTCAATTGCGCACTGGCAATGTCCATTTCGGGGGACGGCCGGGGTGTTGCTTGACGGTCCATTTCCGCCTGCAACGCGCGCATGCGTTGCTGGTGGGGCTGCATGTTGGCTTGCAGGATCTGCATCTGGCCGTTCAACGGTTCCAGTGGCGCCCACACGGTTTCGATTTGCGCCAGCAGGGTGGCATCACGCAGCACGAAATGTTGCTTGCCTTTACGCACCAGCAGGAAGTCGCCATCCATGGTTTCGCGCAATTTTTTCACCATGCGCATCTCGTCTTGATCGCCGGTGAGAATGGAGCGGGTCTCGCCTTTGCGCACCATGGCATAGCCGTCGCCATCGCGTTGGAAGCCAATGCCCACTGCATCTTTCAGCGGCGGTGGCGGCGGAGGAGGTGGTGGTGCGGGTGGCGCAGGAGGTGCGGGTGGTGCAGGTAGCTCCGGTGGCGCAGGTGGCGCGGGCGGCGGTGGTGGCGGCATCGGGTGGGTGCTGTGCGATGGGTGTGCTGCGGGCGTGGTTTGTGGGGTGTTGGCGTGTGCGTACAAGCCGGCACCGGCGAGTGCCAAGCCAATCACTGGCAAGCCAAGCAGGGGCAGCAGGCGAGCGCTGACATCGGCGGTTGTGCGTGGGCGGAGCAGGTGCTGGATGCGGGACATGAGCTGGCCTCCTTGGGCGGCGGGTGCAAAGCAGGGGGATCGCGTGGGGGTGTCGAAGCTGCGGTCGAGTTCTGCCAAAGCGAGTGCCAGACGGCGGCCGTCACCCAGCGCGTTGGCGGCCAGTGCATCGGCAATCAGTTCGCGTTCGTTGCGGATGCGGCGGGACAGCCACCACACCACCGGGTGATAGAACAGCAAGGTTTCGGCTACGCCTTGCAGCAGGTTGACCAGATAATCGTGACGGCGGATATGTGCCAATTCGTGCGCAATCAGGGCTTCCAGCAAAGACACGGGCATATGCAGTGCCAGCGATGCGGGCAACAGCACCATCGGCCGCCACCAGCCCACTGCCAGCGGGGTGGCGGTGTCATTGCTCAAGCGCACCGGCACCGCGCCGGGCAAGCCCAGGCGCACGGCCATCCGGTTGGCACTGGCTTGCCAGGTTCCCGTTGATTCGCTCCATGCGCGTTGGCGCAGGCGCGCCACCCAATACAGGCCCGCGAACATGCGCAGCGACAAGGCCCCCGCGCCAGCCGCCCAGCAGGCAACCAGCCACGGCAGGTTGTCGGCAATTCGCGCAGGGGTATCTGCGGCCAGTGACGGCCACGCCGTCGGCTGCGTCGCCGATGCGATGGCCGATGCCGCGGTGTCCAATGCGAGTCCCGACACCGGTGCGTGGGTGGTTGCCGGCAGCAGGATCTGCCATGCCAACGTGAGGATTGGCAGCAGCAGTGCGACCAGCAACGCCACACACATTACGGCGTAGCGTGTCTGCGGGCGGGCGTTGCCCAGCAGCGCCACTACCAGCGCGGCCAACAGACCCAGCAAGCAGCCTTGCCAAACAAAGTGCAGCAGTGCTGCGCCCAGTGCCGGTACTAATTGGATAAGCGCGTCATGCATCGTGGTTCTCCCGCAGGAATCGCTGGATTTCGGCGCGCTCGTCTTCGCTGACCCGGCCACCGCGCAATGCGGCCATCACCAGAGCCTTGCCGGAGCCGGCGAAGGCTTTATGGATGAAGTCATCCAGCAATTTGTTCTGCAAAGAGCCTTGCGCCTGGGTGGGTGCGTAGATGTGCGCGCGCTGGCGTTCGTCGCGCTTGAGCAGGCCCTTGCCGTGCATGATCTGCAGCAGCCGCAACACGTTGGCGTAGGGCAGCTCGGGGCGTTCACGCTGCTGTGCCTCATGCACCTGTTTGGCCGTACACGGGCCCAGTTGCCAGAGCGTGCGCAGCAGTTCGAGTTCAGCGGGTGTGGGTTTGGGCAAACGGGGCATGGGCATGCGATGACCGTGGCTGTGCAGTGGTGGATGCGATGCAGCGTTTGGGGCGTGGGGTTGGAAGGTCGTGTCTAGAAGGCTGCGTCTAGAAGGTTACATCTAGAAGATCATATCTAGAAAACAATGTCTAGAAAATTATTTCTATTTCCGATGAGCGGTCGGTAAGAACCAGGCTGCTGTGCATTGCGGTAGTGCTGGGTGGGGCTCTGTTAGCCTTGCGTTAGGCAATTGCTGGTGCGAGGCAGCTATGGCAACCGGTTGGGCAGGTGATGGGGCGGTGCAAGATCAGATCGATGCAACAGTCAAAGACGGCATCGCGCGGGCCCGCAGCCGCCTGCCCACTGGGCCAGGTCTTGCGCATTGCGAAAATTGCGATGCGTCCATCCCGGAGGCGCGTCGTAAAGCCATTGCAGGAGTGCGCCTGTGCGTGGCCTGCCAGGAGCTGCATGATCGGGATGCCGCAGCGAATGGCGGCTACAACCGGCGCGGCAGCAAGGATAGCCAACTGCGCTGACAAAAAAACGCCCGGCTTGCGGCCGGGCGTTGCAGGGTAAGCCGTGAATGTCTCAGTGGATGCTGAAGGCCAGGATCATGCCGAGGATGGCGGGTAGGATCATGGCCTCACCATTGCGGTAGCTGCCGTACTGATAGCGTCCGTAATAGCCATCCCGATAGCCGCGTTCAAAGCCTTGGCGGAAGTAGTAGCGATAGTCGTTGTAGCTCACGTACTGACCGTAGTAGCCATAGCTGCCATCGATATAACTGTAGTTGTTGCTGTAGTCGAAGCGCCAGCGGTCGGCACGATCCGCTTGCCCTGCGTACCAGCCTTCCCGGTAGCCATCGCGAATTGCTTGCTCCAACATCTGCGCGCCATAACTATTGGTGCTGTACCAGCTGCCACCGTAGCTGTAGCGATAGTTGTACGGGGTGTAATAGAACGGGTCGTTGTAATAGTTGTAGCGGCGTGCGTTCCAGCGCGCTTGCTCGGCTTGCCAACGGCGCCAGTAATCTTGCTGGTAGCGGTATTGCGCATTGCGACGGCTGCGTTCCAATTCGCGATTGTGGCGGTCGTAATCACCGCGCCGACGATATTCGTCGCGCTGCCATTGCGCTTGCTGGCGGCGCTGTTCCTCAATCCGGCGTTGCTGCTCGTTGTCGGGGATGCGGTCGTGGCGATTGTCGCGATCATTGCGGTCATTGCCGCGATTGCCTTGCCAGTCGGGGCGGTTGCCGGGGCGATTATCGGGACGGTTGTCCTGCCCATTGCCGGGGCGATTGCCGGGGCGGCGATTTTCCTGGTCTTCGCGATTCATCGCCTGCTGCATTACCCACGCCTGGTTGCTGCGAGGCTCGTTTGCGCGTTGCTCGGCGGTGCGGCGCTGCTGGTCTTGAACACGCCGGTCTTGGTCACGTTGCACTTGGTCGCGCTGATCTTGTTGAGCGCGCTGCTCCTGGGCACGCTGATCGGCAAACCGCTGCTGGGCGTCCATGCGACGCTGTTCCACGCGTTGTTGGTCTTGGGCACGTGCTTCATCGCGCTGCTGTTGCTGCTGTTGCGCTTGCCATTGCTGGCGTTGTTGCTGGACGTCGCGTTGGGTTTCACGCTGACGCTCCTGTTGCTGGCGTGCCTGCTCACCCCAGTTCTCACGACGCTCGCCGTCGCTGCTGCTGCGCGGAAGGTTGTTGCGCGGCATTTCGACATTGCTATCGCGGCGCGACATCGTCGGCGGGTCGCGGCGTGCTTCATTGTCGTTGCTGCGTGCCGGTGTGGGGGCTTCGCGGCGAACTTCGTTGCGCACCTCGTCGTGCGCTGCGCGGCGTTGCTCGCGAAGTTCCTTACGCTTGTCCTGCGATTGTTCTTGATCTTGCGGATGCGCGAATGCTGGAGTCAATGCAGCAAAGCCAAGCACCGCCATGAGTATGGCGGCAGACACTTTGGATACGGCGGGTTGGCGGTTCATGGTCTCGTCCCCCAGGCGCGAACCATTCGCGCCGTTGCGTGCAGTAAGCGGTTTTCCGGATGAATCGTTGCTGATATTTTGCCGGCATGCAAAGACCCGCAAGCGGCCATTCATTTTTCGTGAAGCGGGGCTTCAGCCAGCGTGCATGACCTAAGGCAGTGATCAGTTGCTGCCTGTTCGTGCAAAGGTAACGATCTTTCCATTGGAACGCCCACATGCGCCAGTTTCCATCTGTTGCAGCTCTTGCCATTGCCATGGCCGCGCTTCCCGCCGCGCATGCCCAGCAACCCGAGCTGACCGCCATCACGCGGGCCACCGGCTTGCCGCGCGCGCCGGAGCAGCTGGCCACCACGATTGCTTTGGCTGATCTTTCGTTCAAGGTGGATCCGGCACGCCAATGGCTGGATGCCGATGCCCGTTTGCAGTTGCAACTGGCGAGCAGCGTCAATGCGCTTGTGTTGGATCTGGATCGCAATTACAACGTGGATGTGGTGGAAGTGGACGGCAAGTCCGCGCGCTGGAGCAACCCGGAAGGGCGGATGACGATTGCACTGGCCAAGCCCTTGGCTGCTGGCGCGAAAGTGAGTGTGCGTATTCGTTATGCCGGTCATCCGCACGAGGCCGGCAAGGCGCCGTGGGATGGCGGCATCGTTTGGGCCAAGGCCCCCACCGGTGAGCCGTGGGTGGGCACGGCGGTACAGGGCGAGGGCTGCGATTTGTTGTGGCCGTGCATCGACCACCCGATGGGCAAGCCACAAGTGGTGGTGCAGCACATCAGCGTACCTGCTCCCTTGGTGGCGGCCAGCAATGGCGTGGCCGAGGGGATGCAGGAAAAGAACGGCTGGCGCACCTATCAATGGCGCGCCAAGCTGCCTGATACCTATGCCATCGCCTTGAATATCGGCCCGTACGAGCTATTGCAGGCGGACTACAAGTCGCGCTTTGGCAATACCATCCCGCTGCGTTTTTGGTATCTGAAAGGCAACAAGAGCAAGGCTGAGGGCTTGTTTGCCGAATTTGCGCCGATGCTGGATTTCTTCGAGGAAACCATCGGCCCATATCCGTTTGCCGATGAGAAAATGGGCGTGGTGGAAACCCCCTATCTGGGCATGGAACACCAAACCATCAATGCGTATGGCAATGACTACAAGAAGTCGGAAACCGGCTACGACTGGTTGCTGCAACACGAGTTCGCCCACGAGTGGTTTGGCAATCAATTGACCAATGTGGATTGGGATGATTTCTGGTTGCACGAAGGCTTTGGCACCTACATGCAGCCGTTGTATTTGCAATGGCTGCGCGGTGACATGGAATACATGGCCGCATTGATGAAGATGCGGCAAGTGCTGATGTTGCGCCACCCGGTCGTGGCCGGGCACACGATGACGGAAAAGGATGTCTCCGACGCCAGCCGCGGGCCCGGCAACGATGTCTATTACAAAGGCGCATTGATGTTGCACACCTTGCGCGGATTGATTGGCGATGCCGATTTTTTCCGTGCCACGCGTGAACTGGTGTATGCCAGCGACACCCCGCGCCCCGGCAACTTCAAACCGCGATATGCCTCCACCCGCGACTTCATCACGATGGTTAATCGGGTGACGGGCAAGGACTACGGGTGGTTTTTCGATGTCTATTTGCGCTCCATCCAACTGCCGGCCTTGCAGGCCTCCCGCAGCGGCAACACGTTGCAATTGCGCTGGGTGACCGAAGGCGACAAGCCTTTCCCCATGCCGGTGCAGGTGCGCGTGGGGCAACGCGTGGTGGAGGTGCCGATGACGGGCGGGAAGGGGCAGGTGGCGATTACCGGCGATGAAAGCTACACGCTGGATCCGCACTCCAAAGTGCTGCGTGATTTGCCGTATATGGCCGACTACCAAAAAGACATGGCCGAGCGCGCCAAAGCGATGGCGCGCAAACCTTGATGCCCTGCGGCTGGATCAGTCCTGCGCAGCCGGTGTGGCGGCTGACCACAGCCTGGCCTGCGCTTTGCCGCCCAGCATCTGCGCGCGCACCAGCGGGATCGGTGGGCCACCAAAGCTCAGGAACTGGTCGTGGAAGGCTTTCAGTGCATGCGGGCCGGGGTGCTGCGCGACCCAGTCCTTGCGCAGTTGCATGATCATCAGCTTGCCCAGCGTGTAGTTGAGGTAAGCCGGGTCATAGGTGCCGCGTGCGGCCTGTTGGCGGGCGTTGCCGGGGTCTTGCAGGCCTTTCTCGCGGAACATGGTTTCGGATTCGGCCATGCTCATGCCGCCGGTGTGCAGGCCAATCGCAGAAACAAAGCGCACATCACGCAGCAGCGCCTCGCTGAGTTGGCCGATATGTGCTTCCGGGGTGCCACCGCCCAAGCCGGCATCGAACATCATTTCTTCGGTGTAGTGCGCCCAGCCTTCGGCGAAGGCATAGCCCACGAACAGTTGGCCAAACCTCCAGTCCGAACGGTTGGAATGCAGGAATTGCAGGAAGTGGCCGGGCCAGACTTCATGCGATGACGTGAACAGCAGCACGTCCTTGCCGGGAACATAGGCGTCCTGTTCGTCCTGCGTCCATTTGGGATCGGGCGGTGCGATGTAATACACCGACGGCAAATTCTTTTCGTACGGGCCGGGGATTTCGATATAGGCAAAATTCCAGCGATTGAACGGCGGTGCTTCTTCCACCTTGGCCTGCTCCGGGCCGGGGATGGTCACCAGATCCTTGTCGATGAGAAATTGGCGCAGCTCGGTCAGTTGTTTGCGTGCGCCTTCCACTGCGCCACCGCTGGGTTTGTCGGCGGCTTCTTTTTCCACGCATTGCTGCAAGGTCTTGCCCGCGGCGTACTGATCGCAGGCGCTTTTCAGCGCAGCGAGATTGCGCGCCAGATCGGCTTCGGCTGTGGCTTTGAGTTGATCCAGCGGGATGTCCACGCGCTCGGTGGCGGACAGCATTTTCGCGAATTTTTCGGCGCCCAGCGCAAAGTCTTGCGTGGCCTGCGGACGCTGCGCTTTCAGCCAGTCGGCCATGGCCTGGGTGGCTTTGATTGCAGCCGCGTTGCTGGCTTTCAGGCGCGCCTGCAAGGCGCTGTCTTTCACTTCGGCAAAGATCGATGGCACATCGCTGGCGAAAAAGCTGGCATAGCCGGCAAACGAGTTCACGCCCAGGTCAATGTACGAGGCAGGCAACGGCAATTTGAAATTGGCTTTGATCTGCTCAAGCGCCTTGGGCAGCGCTTCCTGATAGCGGATGAAAGCGTCCATGCGCTGTGGCAGTGGTGCATACGGGCGCGTCAGATACATGCTCGGTGACAAATCGCCGGTGTAGAACGCGGGATTGTTGTACGCAAAGCCAGAATCCTCCAGCCAGAACAGCGCACCATCGATCACTGCCAGTGCGTAGTCGCGATGAAAGCGGCCCTGCGCGTCCAATTGCGCATCGGTGAATGCGGCGAAAGCAGCGCGCTGCGCATGCAACCAGTCGGCATCGGCTTTCAAGCTTGCCGGGCTGTAGTCGGGCAGCTTGCCGTCGTATTCGTGCTTGCCGGCATTGGCGGCACCTACCGGGTTGCGCTGGAAGTAGCCGTCGATAAACGCTTCCACCGCGCTGTTGAGTGCTGCATCCTGTTGCGCAGGCACTTGTGCGCGGGTTTCCGCTTGGGGGGCCGTGGCGGGCTGCTGGCAGCCGGCGAGGGCAGCGGCAATGCAGGCAGTCAGGATCAAGGTGTGCAGCTGTGGCATCACAAGCTCCGAAGTGTTGAAGGGCGGCAATTCTGGCGGTACGAACGGCAGTGCTGGCTGGCAGAACTCAACTCGCCAGTTGCGCACGCAGCTGGCGCACGCGCTCTACCAGTTGTTCGGGCGCATACGGGCAAGCATTGGCGGCACCCCATACCGGGCGCGGCCATGCGATGTCATTTTGATAGCGGGCAATCACATGCACATGCAGCTGCGGTACCAGATTGCCCAGTGCAGCCACGTTGAGCTTGTCGGGTTTGAAGAGGGCTTTGAGAGCGCGTGCAGCGGTGTCGATTTCAACCGTCAGTTGGGTGCGCTGTGCAGGACTGAGGTCGATGATTTCCACTGTATCGGCCACCTTCGGAATCAGGATCAACCATGGGTGGTTGGCGTCGTCCATCAAGCGCACTTCGCACAACGCCAATTCGATGACGGGTGTGCTGTCATCGGCCAGTTGCGGATGCAGATGCCAAGCGTTCATCGCAGATGCTCCGTGAAGAAGGCCAGTGTACGCTCCCACGCCAGCGCTGCGGCTGCCGGTTGGTAGGGCGGGTCGGGGTCGCGGTTGAAGGCGTGGTCGGCATCGGCATAGACAAAGACCTGCGCCTGCGGCTGTTTCTGCCGGTGCAGGTCGATGGTGGCCGGCGGGATCGCCGCATCCAGCGCGCCGAAATGAAACAGCAACGGTGCTTGCGCGGGTTCATCCAGGAACGGCGGGTTGCGTGTGGCGTAATAACTCGCCGCCGGCAGGCCCAAGCGGGTGGCGGCCAGGAGTGCCAGCGTGCCGCCCCAACTGAAGCCCACCACGCCCACCGTGTGCCCCGTGTTGGCCAGCCACTGCGCAGCGGCTTCGGTCACCTCCAGCCCGCAGTCCAGCCCCAGTTGATTGACCACTTCGCGGCCACGGTCAGCCCCGGCGGGGTCGGTGGCAAGCACTAGGCCGGGTTCGATCAAATCAAAATAGGCCGGTGCCAGCGCAATAAACCCGGCTTGTGCCAGCCGCTCGCAGACGCGCTGATAGTGCGGCAACAGGCCGAAAATCTCGTGCGCCACCACCACCGCCCCACGCGGCGCGCCATCGGGCTTGGCCAGCCATGCCTGCACGGCACCGCAGGGGGTGTAGAGGGTTTGCCAATCGCCCATGCGGTTCTCCAGTCATACGGGCGGTGGCGAGACCGTCGGGTGAATCGCGTAGCGGCATTTGAGCCGCGGAGCGATCACCCGGCGGTAGGCGCCGCCGCGCAATAAAGTTGGGTGCCTCACGCCTTCGCCAGAGTATTCAGCCGCACCGCGTATAATTTCGCACCTTTTCCAGTAGTCGCGCCATGTCCTTGCAGCAGCCCAAAGTCGGTTTCGTCAGCCTCGGCTGCCCCAAAGCCCTGGTCGATTCCGAGCGCATCCTCACCCAGCTCAAGGTGGAAGGCTACGACCTGGTGCAAACCTATGACGATGCCGACGTGGTGGTGGTCAACACCTGCGGCTTCATCGACAGCGCGGTGGCTGAATCGCTGGACACCATCGGCGAGGCGCTGGCCGAAAACGGCAAGGTCATCGTCACCGGTTGCCTTGGCAAGCGCGCCGAGTTGATTCGCCAAGCGCATCCCGGCGTGCTCTCCATCAGCGGCCCGCAGGACTACCAAAGCGTGATGGAAGCGGTGCATACGGCGCTGCCACCCAAGCACGACCCGTTCCTGGACTTGCTGCCAGACTACGGATTGAAGCTGACCCCGCATCACTTTGCCTATCTGAAAATTTCCGAAGGCTGCAACCACCGTTGCAGTTTTTGCATCATTCCCTCGATGCGCGGTGATCTGGTTTCGCGCCCGGTGGATGAAGTGCTGCGCGAAGCCGAAAAGCTAGTGCGCGGCGGCGTCAAGGAATTGCTGGTGGTGTCGCAAGACACCAGTGCTTACGGCGTGGATATGAAGTACGCGCCCAAGCTGTGGCGCACGGGGATGTACGAAACCCGCATGAAGGCGCTGTGCGAAGGCTTGTCGGAACTCGGCGTGTGGACGCGCCTGCATTACGTCTATCCGTACCCGCACGTGGACGACGTGATCCCGCTGATGGCCGACGGCAAACTCCTGCCGTATCTGGATATCCCGTTCCAGCACGCCAGCCCGCGCATTCTCAAACTCATGAAGCGCCCCGGTGCGGTGGA
>DAORUL010000002.1:0-5586 GCA_035433165.1 Thermomonas sp.
CTGGCGGGGCGGCCGTGGTTTGACGCCACCCATCGCGCCCTCGACCCCGCTGTGCACATTGATTGGCACTGCGACGAAGGCGCGCGTCTGGCCAAAGGCGCGGTCATCGCCACTCTGCAAGGCCGCAGCCGCGCCCTTGTCAGCGCCGAGCGCACCTCGCTCAATTTCCTGCAAACCCTGTCCGGCACGGCTACCGTCACCGCGCAGTATGTGGATGCCGTGCGCGCTACCGGCACCCGGATTTTGGACACCCGCAAAACCCTGCCGGGACTGCGCGTGGCACAAAAATACGCGGTGGCCATTGGCGGCGGCGTGAATCACCGGCTGGCGCTGTTTGATGCGCTGATGCTGAAGGAAAACCATATCCGCGCGTTCGGATCGGTGACTGCCGCCATCCAGCGTGCGCGCAGCCTGCACCCGGCGCTGCCGCTGATTGTGGAAGTGGAAACCCTGGACGAACTGCGGCAAGCCCTGGAAACCGGCTGCACGCGGATCCTGATTGACGATTTCGATGCCGACACCCGCCGCGAAGCGGTACGCATTGCCAAAGCCGCACCGTATTTCGGCAACATCCCGCTGGAAGTCTCCGGCGGGGTGGATGTCACCACCTTGCGCAGCATTGCCGACGACGGGGTCGATTGCATTTCGATTGGTGCATTGACCAAGCATCTGCACGCCATCGACTTTTCATTGAAACTGGGGCCACCGCCCTCATCTTGACCCGATGCCTACCCTGCTCATCCTGCTGATTGTTGGCGGTGCCGGTTTTTTCTTCTTCACCGCCGCCCGCGCCGCCGCCGAACGTGCCACCGAAGTGGGCCACGACGCCTGCCAAGCCGCCGGGGTGCAGTGGCTGGATCAATCCGTGCACGCCATCGGTATGCGCCTGCGCCGCAAGGACAACGGCTGGCTGGGGCTGGAGCGCAGCTTCCGGTTTGAATATTCGGAAGATGGCGAAAACCGGCACATCGGCCGGATCGTGCTGTTGGGCGACAAGCTGGTGGGATTCAGTGGGCCCAGCCGTGCAGCACAGGCGGTGGTGCGCAGTATTCCGAACGGGTAGCAGTACCCACGCCAAGTGGGGACTGTTAGCGCAAGCCTGTCGCGCGCAGGGCGCACTCCCACAAACAGCCATCGCGCGCAGGGCGCGCTCCCACAAGCACCCATCGCACGCGGGCGTGCCTTACTTGATGATGCGCAGGTGGTTGCCGCGTTTGGGGGGCTGCGGGTGCGGGGGTTCGTCCACCTGCTCGGCCGGTGTCTGTTGCGGCGTTTCTTCGCTGCTGCCGGGGAGCTGCGCAGCATCGAGATGCGGCTCTTCCGGCATGCCCATGCCTTGCCCTGTTTCACGCGCATAGATGGCGATGATCGCGGCTAGGGGAACCACCACGGATTGGCTGACCCCGCCGAAGCGTGCGGAAAACCGGATCGCGTCATCCCCCATTTCCAGCCGTGACACTGCGCGGTCGGCAATATTGAGCACCACCTGGCCATCTTTGATCGTGTGTGGTGGTACGCGCACACCCGCACTGCGCGCATTGACCAGCACATGCGGAGTCATGCCGTTATCGGCAATCCATTCATAAATGGCCCGCAAGAGATACGGGCGTTGGCTGGTCATCACGGGCTGGTGTAGTTCGGACATTGAATCTCAAACTTACAAGGGCACTTCGCGCAGCTTCTTTTCCTGTTCGGTCAAGCTGCGCACAAAGCCGGGATTGCGGAAGATGCGATTGCCGTAATCCTCGATGACTTTGCCATCTTTCGGCAACGGCACACCCAAGGCTTCCAGCCGCCAGATGATCGGGGCCATTGCACAATCGGCCAAGCTCATTTCCGGATTGAGGAAGAACTTGTAGGCCTTGAACAGGGGCAACGACTGCGCCAGCAGTTCCTTCAAACGCTTGCGCCCGGCATCGGCCTGTTGCTTGTTGCCCAGCTGGATGGCCTGCACCTGCGGTACCCAGTCGTGCTCGATGCGCAGCATGGCCAACCGCAGGCGCGCGCGCGCCAGCGGTTCCACCGGCATCAGCGGTGGATGCGGATAACGCTCATCCAGATATTCGCTGACCACACTGGCGGCGTACAGCACCAAATCGCGCTCGACCAAGGTCGGCACCGAGTGGTACGGGTTGAGATCGATCAGATCTTCGGGCGGGCTTTGCGGATCGACCGGGATCAGATCATAGGTCACACCCTTGGCGGCCAGCACCAAGCGCACGCGGTGGCAAAGGACATCATCCACCGAAGAAAACAGGGTCAGGGCATTACGCATGCGCGGACTCACAGCCATCATCAGAACCACTCCCCACGCCCGGAACTACCGGACGCACCTGCGCCGCCCGCACGATACGGGCGGCAGTCAAGCGTCGTTCCCCTGCGACGGGCATCCGTGCCGTAGTTGCCGCGTCAGTGAACGTCCCGCCAATATTCATGCTTCAACAACCATGCCATGAAGGCAAAGAACACCAAGAACAAGATCGCCCACACGCCGACATTCTGGCGCTTCAGGGCTGCGGGCTCACCCACGTACTCCAGGAACGCGGTGATGTCACGCACGGTCTGATCAAATTGCTGGGCATTCTGGCGGCCAGGCTGGCTGATGGTGAAACCTTCCACCGGCAAGTCGCCAGCGGCGGTCTTCTTGCCATACACCGGCTGTTGCACGCCCTGCAATTCCCACAACGGGTTGGGCATCGAGGCATTCGGGAACAAGGTGTTGTTCCAGCCCACCGGGCGGCCTTCGTCCAGATAGAACGACTTCAGGTAGGTGTAGATCCAGTCGCTACCACGCACCCGGGCGATCACCGACAGATCCGGCGGTGCCTTGCCGAATGCCGACTTGGCCAGTTCTGCCGGCATCGCCGCCATCACGTGGTCACCGATTTTGCCACCACTGAAGTTGAGGTTGTTCATCACCTCGTCTTCGGTAAGGCCAAGATCTTCACCGATACGCGCATAGCGCATGTATTTCAGCGAGTGGCAACCGCTGCAGTAGTTCATGAAGGCGGCAGAACCGCGTTGCAGCGAGGCTTTGTCGGTCAGGTCGGTACCCGACTGCTGCAGGTTGCCGCCTTCATTGGCGAAGGCAGTGACGGACAGCAGCAGGCCAGCAGCAAACACCGCCGCACGGGACAGGAAATTCTTAGTCATGCATCGTCACCCGATCCGGCACCGGCTTGGTCTTGTCCAGCTTGGACCAGACCGGCATGGTGATGAAGAAAGCGAAATAAAGGAAGGTCAACACGCGGCCAATGATGGCTTCAACCGGATCCGTACCCGGGCCGGCACCGATCTTGGCCAGCCACAGGAAGCAGAACGCGAACATCAGCAGCATCGCCCAGCTCAGCGGGCCACGGTAGCGATAGGACTTGACCGCTGACTTGTCCAACCATGGCACCAAGAACAGCATCACGATGGCACCAAACATCACCAACACGCCCCACAGCTTGATCCCGAAGAACGAGGGAATCACGCGCAACATGGCGTAGTACGGAGTGAAGTACCACACCGGCTTGATGTGTGCCGGCGTCACCAGCGGGTTGGCCTCGGTGAAGTTGTCGTGCTCGAGGAACCAGCCACCGAAAGTGGGCGCAAAGAAGATGATGAAGGCCGCAATGATCAGGAAGCAGCCGACATAGAAGGTGTCCTTGACCGTGAAGTACGGGTGGAACGGAATGCCGTCTGCCGGTGCGGTAGGCGACCAGCGGTTGCCCTTCGGACCCTTCTTGATTTCCACGCCATCGGGGTTGTTGGAACCCACTTCATGCAGCGCGAAGATGTGCAGCACCACCAGCAACAGCAGCACCAGCGGCATCGCAATCACGTGCAGCGCGAAGAAGCGGTTCAAGGTGGCATCGCCCGGGTTGAAGTCACCCATGATCCACTCGGTCAGGCCGCCGCCGATCACCGGGATCGCGCCGAACAGCGAGATGATCACCTTGGCACCCCAGTACGACATCTGGCCCCACGGCAACACATAGCCCATGAAGGCCTCTGCCATCAGCACCAGATAGATCACCATGCCCAGCAACCACACCAGTTCACGTGGTTTTTTGTAGCTGCCGTACATCAGCCCGCGGAACATGTGCAGGTAGATGACGATGAAGAACAGCGATGCGCCGGTGCTGTGCATGTAGCGAATCAGCCAGCCCCAATCGACATCACGCATGATGTACTCGACCGAACCAAACGCTTCGGCCGCGCTGGGCTTGAAGTGCATGGTCAGGAAAATGCCGGTGACGATCTGGTTGACCAATACCACCATCGACAACACACCGAAGATGTACCAAATATTGAAGTTCTTCGGCGCGTAATACTCGCTCATGTGCTTGCGATACACCGGCATCATGCCGGGTGCACGCTCGTTGACCCAATCCATCACGCCATTGGCGGCGTTGCAGGCGGTTTGCACGATCTTGTTCGTCATGGCTTACGCGGCTCCCTTCGGATCGACACCAATGACCAAGGTGTTGTCGTTTTCGAAGTGGTACGGCGGCACCGGCAGGTTGGCAGGTGCCGGCTGCGACTTCAACACGCGTCCGGCAAGGTCATAACGCGATTTGTGGCAGGGGCAGAAGTAGCCGCCCTTCCAGTTCGGATCGAACGGTTCCGGCTTCACTTCCGGCAAGAACTCCGGCGCGCAGCCCAAATGGGTGCACACGCCCACCAACACCGAAATTTCCGGCTTGATCGAGCGGGTCGGGTTTTGCGCGTACGCGGGCTGCTGATCGGCATTGGTCGAATTGGGATCGGCCAAGGTGGGATCCAGCGACTTCATGACATCCAGCATCGCTTTGGTGCGCTTGGCGATGTAGATCGGCTGACCACGCCAGTTGATCACCATCTGCTGGCCTTCGGCCAACGCACTGATGTCCTGGGTGACAGGTGCGCCCGCGAAGCGCGCACGCGCACTCGGGCTCCACGACTTGATGAACGGCACTGCCGCAAATCCGGCACCCACCGCACCCACCACCGCAGTCGTCGCGGTGAGGAATCGGCGTCTGCCGACATTGACCTCTTCGTTGGCCATCCCGCACTCCGTTAGAAATCTGGACACACATTGCAGCTGCCGGCTGGGTGCCGACTGACCGCAAAAGACAGGGAAGTGTAACGGAAGCCTTAACGCGCAGACAATCCGCCTTGACTTGGCGAGGCCACCGGGTTCAATCCGCTCCGGTACCGTTCCGCCAATACCGCAACCCGCTGCACATACCGCTGGGTCTCGCTGTACGGCGGCACGCCCCCGTACTTGTCCACGGCCCCTTCACCGGCGTTGTAGCCGGCGGCAGCCAGGGTCAAATTGCCATTGAAGCGCTTGAGCAGCCACGCCAAGTACTGCACGCCGCCTTGAATGTTCTGGCCGGCATTGAACGCATCCAGCACCCCAAACCGGCGCGCGGTGCCTGGCATCAACTGCATCAACCCCTGCGCGCCCACCCGCGACAAGGCATTTGGATTGAACGCCGATTCGGCGTGAATAATCGCGCGCACGATGGCCTCGTCCACCCCGTGTTCGCGCGCCGCTGCGCGAATTTCATCCTGATAGGCCGTGGTATTCAGGCGCAGGCTGCGGAAATTCAGGCC
>DAORUL010000002.1:5686-49109 GCA_035433165.1 Thermomonas sp.
GTGCAGGAAGGGATGGAAATGACGGAGAACGCGGACGAAGCCGACGTCATCCTGATCAATACCTGCTCGATCCGCGAAAAAGCGCAGGAAAAGGTATTCAGCCAGTTGGGCCGCTGGAAAAGCTTCAAGCAAGGCGAACGCCCGGTGATCATTGGCGTGGCCGGCTGCGTGGCTTCGCAGGAAGGTGCCGCAATTCTGGACCGTGCACCGTACGTGGATTTGGTGTTTGGCCCGCAAACCCTGCACCGCTTGCCGGAAATGATTGCGCAGCGGCAAACCAGCGGCCAGCCGCAGGTGGACATCAGTTTTCCGGAGATCGAGAAGTTCGACCGCCTGCCGGAACCCCGCGCCGATGGCCCCACCGCTTTTGTCTCGATCATGGAAGGCTGCTCGAAATATTGTTCGTACTGCGTGGTGCCCTACACCCGTGGCGAGGAAATCAGCCGCCCGTTCGAGAGCGTGCTGACCGAAGTGGCCGAGCTGGCCGCACAAGGCGTACGCGAAGTCAACTTGCTGGGCCAGAACGTCAACGCCTACCGCGGCCCACTGGGCGATACGGGGGAAACCGCCGATCTGGGCTTGCTGATCCGCGCCATTGCCGAAATCGAGGGCATCGGTCGCATCCGTTTCACCACCTCGCACCCACTGGAGTTCTCCGATTCGCTGATCGAGGCCTACCGCGACGTGCCCAAGCTGGCCAACTATCTGCACCTGCCTGTGCAGGCCGGCAGCGACCGTATTTTGTCGGCGATGAAACGCGGCTACACGGCGCTGGAGTTCAAGCAGAAAATCCGCAAATTGCGTGCGGTGCGGCCGGATATTTCGGTGTCGTCCGACTTCATCGTTGGCTTTCCCGGCGAGACCGAGGCCGACTTCGAAAAAACCATGAAGCTGATCGAGGATGTGGGCTTCGACCAGAGCTTTTCGTTCATCTATTCGCGCCGCCCCGGCACCCCCGCCTCCGACCTGGAAGACACCACCAGCAGCGAAGAAAAACACGCGCGGCTGAACCGCTTGCAAAAGCACATCAGCGCGCACGCCGCCACCATTTCGCAAGCAATGGTCGGCAGCGTACAAACGGTATTGGTGGAAGGCCCGTCGCGCAAAGACCCGAATGAATTGACCGGCAAAACCGAAAATATGCGCCCGGTGAATTTTGCCGGCCACGCGCGTTTAGTTGGCCAATTTGTGGATGTGGAGATCACCCAGGCAATGCCCAATTCGCTGCGTGGGCGGGTGTTGATGGCGGGCGACACTGCGTAGGCACTGCCTGCGGATCGCGATGATTTTCTCCCACCCCGTGAAGGGGTGACTGGATCCTTCAGCGCGCTTCGTACACCGGCTTGCCGTCCACATAAGTGGCCTGGATGGTCAAGCTGCGCAGCGCGGCATCGGGCACCGTCAACGGGTCTTCGGCCAGCACCACGAAGTCGGCACGCTTGCCGGCTTCCAGGCTGCCAACTTCGTGTTCGCCAAATCCGGCGTACGCCGCTTCCAATGTGAAGCCGCGCAGCGCCTCGAACGCGGTCAGCTTTTCGTCGGGATACCAACCGCCTGCAGGCAGCCCTTGCGCATCGCTGCGGGTGACGGCCGCATACAAGCCCAACCTCGGATCCACGGATTCAATCGGGAAATCCGAGCCCAATGCCAAATGCGTGCCGGCATCGCGCACTTGCCGCCAGGCATACGCACCCACGATCCGCTGCGGGCCAACGCGATCCTGCGCCCATGGCATGTCGCTGGTGGCGTGGGTGGGCTGCATCGAGGCGATCACATGCAGCTTGGCCAGCCGCGGCAAATCGTCAGGTGACAGGATTTGCGCGTGTTCGATGCGCCAGCGGTGATCGCTGTCCACATCCTTGCCCAGCACCTTGGCATAGGTATCCAAAGCCATTCGATTGCCACGGTCACCGATCGCATGGGTGGCCACCTGCACGCCGCAGCGATGGGCCTTCCCGGCGGCAACCGCCATGTCTTCCGGCGCAGTGACAAACACGCCGCGATTGCCGTGATCGTCACTGTAGTCCTGCAACAACGCCGCCCCACGGCTGCCCAATGCACCGTCGGCATACAGTTTCACGGCGCGCATTTGCAAGCGCCCGGATGGATGCCGATACAGCCCATTGCTGCACAAGAACTCCAGAGCCGCCTTGTTGCCATCGGCCATCGCGTAGATGCGCAGCGGGACTTGGCCCTTGTCGGCCAGTCGCTGATAGCGGCGCAGCTCCTGCAGCGGAATACCAGCATCGTGAACGCCGGTCAGCCCATGCTCGACCGCAGCCTGCATGCCCAGTACCAGCGCCCGCTCGGCGGTGGCCTCATCCATGGGCGGGCGTACGGCCTCCAGCAAATCCATCGCATTGTCGATGAGTACCCCGCTGGGCCGGCCCGCAGCGTCACGCCGGATAATGCCGCCGTCCGGTTGCCAGTTGCCAGTCAGATCACGCTGGATGGCACGCATGGCAGCGGTATTGGCCCAACCGGCATGGCCATCGATGCGGTACAGCCATACCGGGCGCTCCGGAAATGCAGCATCCAGGTCCGCCGCCACAGGAAAGGCCTTGTCCGGCCAATCGTTCTGATCCCAACCGCGCCCGGTCAACCAGGCCCCAGCCGGAAGGGTTTTTTCGAATGCGCGCAACCGTGCAACGACCTCCTGCTTGTTCGAACTGCCCACCAGATCAACGGTGAGAAAGGTCATCCCCAACCCTTCCACATGCCCATGCGCGTCGATCAAACCCGGTACCACCGTCGCGGTGCCCACATCAAGCCGCTTGGCATCGGGATAGCGCGCCAGCAATGCCTGCGCTTGGCCCACCGCAAGAATCTTGCCGGAGGCGTCGAACGCCAGCGCCTGCGCCTGTGGCTGGGTGGCGTCCATGGTGTGGATGCGCCGGGCGGTGAGCACCGTGGTTTGCGCCAGCACCGGCCCGGCCAGCAGGCCGCACAACAACAGGGCCAATCGATTCACTCTGCGCATCGTTTGCATTCCTTTTTTCACGATTATGGCGACTGTACCAAGATCACGCGGCGGTCAATCCAACCGCTTGCGAAAGCGCAGAATTGCCAGCGTCATCATCGCCAGGGTGAACACCAGCAGCGCCAACGCATCCGGCCACAATTCCAGCAAACCGGCACCGCGCAACATCACGCCGCGAATCAAGCGGATGAAGTGGGTCAGCGGCAACACCTCGGCCAGCCACTGCACCACACGCGGCATGCCATCGAACGGGAACATGAAACCGGACAACATGATCGACGGCAGGAACAGGAAGAACGCCATCTGCATCGACTGGAACTGGGTCCTGGCCACGGTCGACACCAGCAAGCCCAGACTCAGATTGGCGACGATCAGCAGCACCGAGGCGGCATACACCTGAAACAGGCTGCCGTGCACCGGCACCTGAAACAGCAGTGCGCCCAGCAGCAAGACCAAGGTGGCCTGCACCAGCCCGGCGGCAATGTAGGGAATCACTTTGCCGATCATCAACTCGGCGCTGGACACTGGCGTTGTGATCAGCAGCTCCAGATTGCCGCGCTCGCGCTCGCGCACGATGGCCATGGCGGTGAACATCACCATGGTCATGGTCAGAATCACGCCGATCAGCCCCGGCACCACATTGATCGCGGAGATGCGGCGCGGGTTGTACAGTGGCAGCACACTGATCTGCGAAGTGGTGGCGGCACGTTGCCCGTCCAGCGGCATCTGCGCCAACTGGCGCGCACTGGCCTGCACGGAGGTGTCGCTGCCATCCACGATCACTTGCACCGCTTCGCGGCCATCGATGCGGCGGCGCTCGAAGTCCGGCGGAATCAAGATGCCAATCCGGATCCGGCCGGCGCGCAGCAGTGCCTGCAATTCCTGCGGCGTGCGCGCCACTGCGGCCGGGCGCACGATTTCGGTGGCAAACATGTCCTGCGTCAGCGCGCGTGAGCCACCGGTGCCTGCCATATCGGCCACTGCCGCCGGCAGGTTGCGCACGTCGGGATTGATGGCGTAACCAAACAGCAGCAGTTGCATGGTCGGGATGCCGATCATCATCGCCACGGTCATGCGGTCACGCGCCATCTGCCGCACTTCCTTCCACATCACCGCCAGAATCTGTTGCAGTTTCATGCCGCCCGCGCCTCCGCGCTGCCATGCGTGGCGGACACGAACACGTCTTCCAAATTAGGCGTAATGGCTTGCACATCGGCGGTGATGCCTTGTGCCTGCAATGCCGCGTGCAGCACGCCAGCGGCGTTCTCCGCAGTCACCGACTGCGCGCACAGCACGCGCAATTCATTGCCGACCTGGGCCACGCTGAGGACACCCGGTACGACATGCAGCAGCGACTGCGCGCGTCGGGGTTCGCCACTGTGCACGCCGAGGGTGCGCCCGGTGAGTTGCCCGGTCAGTTGGCCGGGCGTGCCATCGGCCACCAACCGGCCGTTATCGAGAATCGCGATGCGATGGCAACGCTCGGCTTCATCCATGTAATGGGTGGACACCAGAATCGTGGTGCCGGCATCGGCGAGGTCGAACAGGCTTTCCCAGAAGCTGCGCCGCGATTCCGGATCAACCGCGCTGGTGGGCTCATCCAAGAACAGCAGCTCGGGCTTATGGACCACCGCACCGGCCAGTGCCAGCCGCTGCTTCTGCCCGCCGCTCATGGTGCCGGCCAGTTGCCGTGCGCGGTCGGCCAGGTCGTAGTTGTGCAGCAACTCATCCACGCGGCTGCGCCGCGCCGCGCGCGGCAAACCTTGCACGGTGGCCAGGAACTCCAGGTTCTCGCGCACGCTGAGGTCTTCGTACAGCGCGAACTTCTGGGTCATGTAGCCAATCCGCTTGCGCAGCGCTTCGGCCTGTTCGGGGATGCGCAGGCCAAGCACTTCGATATCACCCGCGCTTGGTGTCAGCAGGCCGCACAACATGCGAATGGTGGTGGACTTGCCGGAGCCATTCGGTCCGAGGAATCCATACACGCTGGCGCGCGGTACCGACAGATCCACGCGATCCACCGCCAGCAGCGCACCAAAGCGTTTGCTCAGGCCACGGGCGCGAATGGCGATGGCTTCATCATTGGCCACGCGCAGCACCCGCAAACTCGACGCGCACCGGAATCCCCGCCGGCAACGCCACCGGCGTGTCCAGTACAACCTCGGCCAGATAACTCAAGCGCGCCGCATCGTCGCCGCTCAATGCGTAGTACGGGGTGAATACCGGCTCGCTGCGCACCATCCGCACATGGCCTTTGAGGCTGCCCTCGCGGCCATCCACAAATACCTGCGCCGCCTGTCCCGGCTGCACGTTTGCACGCAGCGGTTCCGGCACATAGACACGCGCATACGGCGCATCGCCCACCAACATGATGGCCAAGGCCGCGCCCACCGGTGCTTGGTCGCCCAATTTGTACGGCAGGCTGTCCACCCGCCCTGCACGTGGCGCAGTGATGTCCAGTTTGCCCAGCGTTGCCGACTGCACAGCCGCCTGCGCCAACGCGGCAGCGGCAGCGGCTTCGCCCTGCGCGATACGCTCACTGCGGGTGCCGTGCAGCAGCTCGTCCAATCCGGCCTGTGCTGCGCGCACTTGCCCGTCAGCATTGCCGGCGGCAGCGCGCGCACGATCCACATCGGCCACCGCCACCAGTTTGCGTTCGCCCAAGCTGCGCAAGCGCGTGAAGTTGGCGCGGGCATCAAGCGCCTGTGCCTGCACCGCAGCAAGCTGGGCGCGGGCTTGCGCGATTTGCTCGCTGCGCGGGCCGGCACGCAGTTCGGCCAAGGCCTCACTGCTTTGCCGCGCTTGCGCCTGCATCGCGTCCAGTTGCGAACGCGTGCGGGTGACGTCCAATTGCAGCAAACGTGCACCGGCCGCCACCTGCTGGCCTTCGCGCACATCGATGGCCACGATTTTCTCTGCCGTGGGTGCCGGCAAGGTGATGCGGTCCCATTCCAGGGTGCCCAGCACCTGCGGCGGTGGCTTGCTGCAGGCGCCAAGCAGCGCAATGGTGGCGATGGCGAGCAGGGCTTTGGCCTGCATCATGGCTGTTTTCATTCGATTCCAATCCCGCGGTCAAGCAGCGCCAGCGTGTGCCGGCGCAGCGTTTCAATATCGAGATCATCGGCTTCGAAAAGTTGCCGCCAGATCGGCGCGCCGGCAATCGGAAACAGGGTCAGGCCGACCAGCGAAACCATCAGCAAGCGCGGATCCAGGCCTGATTGAATTTCGCCGCGTGCCTGCGCCGCCGCAAAGCGCGCCGCCATCATTTGGGGAATCACCGGGCCCACGCGCTGAAACATCACGTCGCGCAGCGCGCCGCCTTCGCACAACACTTCGCGCACCCACAGCGGCGGCAGCCAAGGATGGGCGATGGCAATCTTGCCCACCCCGCCCACAAACCCGGCGATCAGCGCCGCCACATCGTCACCGGCCTGCTGCAGCGGTTCGCGCAACATCGCCATCACCGGCATCAACCGCTCCTCCACCACCGCCGCCTGCAACTGCGGCTTGTCGCCAAAGTAGTAATGCAGCAAGGCTGGCGTCACCCCGGCCTCGCGGGCGATATCACGCAGCGATGTCGCCCCAATGCCTTGCCGCACGAAACAGGCCAATGCCGCGTCCAGCACGCTGGCGCGCTGGTCTGGTGCATCGGCCGCGGGACGCCCAGGGGCGCGCTTGCGCGGCGCGCTGGTGGTTTTCCTGCGAGGCGCCGGTGTGCTCATGGCATTATTTAATTCACTGTTTAATTAAATGTCAAGCCAACGCGGCCTCGCACCATTGCCTTGAGCGCGCTACCCTGCGCGACCTATGCCACATCACGACTTCACCTTAGAACCCGACGACCTTGAACGCTTGGCCAATCTGTGCGGCCCGTTCGATGCCCATCTGCGCCTGATTGAATTGCGGCTTGGCGTGGAAATCGCCAATCGCGGCAATGTGTTTCGCGTCAGCGGCGAAGACCCGGCGCTGACGCAGGCCCAGCGCCTGCTGCAAGCGCTGTATGTCGATGCCGAACACGATGTGCTGGACGAGCACGCGATCCATCTGCGGCTGGGCGCCTGCAACGGCGATGTGCCCGCACCGGTTGCCAGCCACGACGGCGTGCCGCAAGACATCGCCATTCGGGTCAAGCGCGGCACCCTGCGCGGGCGTGGCGACAATCAACGCAAGTACCTGCATGCCATTGCCAGCCACGACATCAATTTCGGCGTCGGCCCGGCCGGCACCGGCAAGACGTATCTGGCGGTTGCGATGGCGGTGGATGCGCTGAGCCAGTCGCGCGTGCAGCGGGTGATTCTGGTGCGCCCCGCAGTGGAAGCCGGTGAGAAATTGGGCTTTTTGCCGGGTGATTTGACCCAAAAGGTGGATCCTTATTTGCGCCCGCTGTACGACGCGCTGTATGAAATGCTGGGTGTGGAGAAAGTGGCGCGGCTGCTGGAGCGCAACGTCATCGAAATCGCACCGCTGGCCTACATGCGCGGACGCACCCTCAACGATGCCTTCGTGATTCTGGATGAAGCGCAGAACACCAGCATCGAACAGATGAAAATGTTTTTGACGCGGCTGGGCTTTGGCAGCACCGCTGTGATCACCGGCGACGTTACCCAGATCGACCTGCCCAAACATCAAAAATCCGGGTTGAAAGATGCGGTGGACGTCCTGCGCGGCGTTGATGGCGTGAGCTTTACCTACTTCGAATCACGCGACGTGGTCCGGCACCCGCTGGTGGCGCGCATCGTCAATGCGTATGAGGCCCGCGACGCCGCCAACGGGCAGGCGTAGGATGCGCGTATGACCCAAGGCCCTGTCCGTCTGGATGTTGCGGTTGGCTATGCGCTGCCTCGCGCCGGTATTCCGGCGGCGGCGAGTTTTCGCAAATGGGTGGCAGCAGCGCTGGCGGGGCGCATCCGCGAGGCCGATCTGGCCATTCGCATCGTCGATAGTGAAGAAGGCCGTGCGCTGAATCGCCACTATCGCGGCAAGGACTACGCCACCAATGTCCTCAGCTTCCCGGCGGAGCTGCCGGAAGGCCTGCCCAAAGGGGTGAAATTCCCGCTGCTGGGCGATCTGGTGATCTGCGCGCCGGTGGTGGCGCGTGAAGCCGACGAGCAAGGCAAGCCGCGCAACGCGCATTATGCCCACCTGACCATCCACGGCTGCCTGCACCTGCTGGGGATGGATCACATCGACCCGCGTGAAGCCGAAGCAATGGAACAACTGGAGCGCGACATCCTGGCCGGGCTGGGCGTGCCCGATCCGTATCAGGACGGGGCATAGTCCGTTTACTTTGCAGGCACCAATCCCTGCGCCTTGACCAGGGCGATAAAGCGCGGATCATTGGCATAGCGCGCCACAAACGGCATGTAGCGAATTTCGGCCAATCCAGGATCATGGGTACGCCGCGCTTCTTCCAGCCAATGGAACATTTGCGCTTCGTCATCGCGCTGCGCATACACCCCGGCAATCTGGGTAGCAGCGTCCTTGGCATGCTGGCGAATCAGCACCTGCAATTCTTCTTCCGAATGCACGCGGTCGTTATTGGCCCAATACGCCATCGCCAACGCATAACTGCGCCACAGTGGTACGGGCTCGCGCTTGGCTATCGTGATCGCCTCGGCAGTGCGATTTTGCTGGAATACCGCCATCGCCATGAACGCCTGCGCCAATGGCAGCCCGGGCGCTAACGTCAGCGCTTGCTGCAATACATGCTCGGCCTGCGGGTAATCGGCTTGGCTTAAATACACACTGCCCAAACTGTACAGCGTGGGTGCGGAGAGTGGGTTCGTTTTCAATGCGGCACGCAGGCTTTCCACCGCTTGATCCAGCTGCCCAAAGCCGATTTGACGCACCGCCAGCATCGACAGCAGATCGGCATCGTGCGGGCGCAATGCCAACGCTCGACGAAGTGCATCCACCGCACCAGGCTGGTCATGCGCAATGCCGACCAACCATGCCGCGTTGGCCTGCTGGGCTTCGGCAAGATCACTGGCCAAGCGCAATGCTGCGGCCGCATCCCGCCGCGCCAGTTCGCCCTGCGTGCCGGCGTCGGCATCATCCAGTGGAAACTGGGTGATCTGGCGCACGCGCGCCTGTGCCAACCGCGCATGGGCATAGGCATAGTCGGGATCCAAATCGACGGCATGCTGATAGGCCTCTACCGCCTGCCGCGCACTGAAAATATCGGCCTGCGTCGCCAAAGCGTCACCACGCAGCACTGCGGCATAGGCCTCGAGATTGCCGCCGGGTGGACGGTCGTCCTGCTTTGGCCTGGCGCCGGCATTGGCCTGCAAGGTTTTCGCCAGCGTCGCCACAATCTCATCTTGCAGCGCAAACAACTCGCCCTCCACCCGCTGGTAATGCTGTGACCACAGGCTGCTGCCATCGGCCGCTTGCACCAGCTCCACATCCAGTTGCAGTACCCCTGCCTGCCGCTGCACCCGGCCACGCAACAAGTGGCTGGCTCCCAGTGCATCGCCAATCACGCTATTGAGCTCGCTGGAGTTGCGATAACGAAACGCCGACTCGCCACTGATGGTGGCCACCCCCGGCAACCCCGCCAGCGCCCGCGTGAAGTGATTGGCCAAGCCATCGGCAAACGCCTGCGCGTCCGCATCATCGCCGGACACCTGCAACGGCAGCACCGCCACGACATTGATGATTTGTGCCTTGGTGTTGTCTGAATTGTCGGCGTTGCCGGTGTCAGCTGCGCTCTGTGCTGCCGCTGGCACGGTCTGCGGCGCACGGCTGCAGGCCGCACAGAGCAGCGCCAATGCAACTGGCACGGCCAGTAATCCGCGATATCCCATCCTGGTTGGGCTGGCCTTGCTGACCCCTTCCGGCATCCTTGAATCTCCACGATTTGATCCCCTGCGTGCATTTGGCAACGCAACCCGGACAGATGCAAGCATCCCCAACTGCTGGTGATGGCCAATTTTGGCCGCAGGATTCGTTAGACTTCACAGGTGCAACCACAAGGCCCCCACGCCCCATGTCCGAGGACGACAGTCGGCACCCCGCTGACTCTGACGAAAAACCCGCCGAAAAACCGCACCGCTCGTGGCTGGATCGCATCAGCGCGGCAATATCCGGTGAACCCACCAGCAGCGAGGATCTGATCGAGCTGCTGCGCGATGTGCAGGCCGATGGCGTCATTGGATCGGATACGCTGCGGATGATGGAAGGTGCCATCGGCATCGCGGATATGACTGTGGGCGATGTGATGGTGGCGCGGGCGCAGATGGTGGCGTTGCCCGCCGACGGCAAGCTGCTGGACTTGATGAAGCAGGTGGTGGAATCGGGCCACTCGCGCTTTCCGGTGCATGGCGAAGACAAGGACGAAATCCTTGGCATCTTGCTGGCCAAGGATCTGCTGCGCGGGGTGGTCTGTGACAACGCCGCTTCCAGCATCCATGAATTGCTGCGGCCAGCGGTGCTGATTCCCGAATCCAAGAATCTCAACATCCTGCTGCGCGAGTTCCGGCAGTCGCGCAACCATATGGCCATCGTCATCGACGAATACGGTGGCGTGGCAGGCCTGGTCACGATTGAAGATGTGCTGGAACAAATCGTGGGTGAAATCGATGACGAACACGATGACGCCAGCGATGACGGCTTGCTGATCGCCGCACAGGCCGATGGCCAGTTCGTGGTGGATGCGCTGACTCCGATTGCGGATTTCAACGAACGCTTTGGTGCTGACTTCGATGATGACGAATACGACACCATCGGCGGCCTGATCACCGCGGCCATTGGCCACCTGCCCGAAGCGGGCGAGGAACTCACGCTGGGTCGATTCCGGTTCCGGGTGGCGCGTGCGGATGCGCGGCGCTTGATCGCGCTGCATGTGGATGTGCATGCGGATGCGTAAGCCGCTGCGCTGGCTGCTGGCGCTGCTGCTGGTCCTGATCTGCGGGTTGGCGCAAGCACAGACCCAATCACAGCTCACACCGCGAATCGGCGTATTGACGATGGGCCCGGGCGATATTTTCTGGGAGCGTTTCGGTCACGATGCCATCGTGGTGGATGACCCGGCACTCGGCGCCCCCATCAGCTACAACTTCGGGTATTTCGATCTTGACGAGGCGGGGTTTGTGGGCCGCTTCGCCAAAGGTGAAATGCGCTACCTGCTGGTGGCCCTGCCACTGCAGCAAGATCTGGCTTACTACCGCGAAGTAGGCCGCGGTGCCCGCCTGCAATGGCTGAATCTGGATGCAGCGCAAGCCCATGCGCTGGCAGCGGCACTGGCCGAAAATGCCAAACCCGAAAATGCCCATTACCGCTACGACTACTACACCAGCAACTGTGCCACCCGCGTGCGCGATGCGCTGGATGCGGCGTTGGGTGGCCGACTGAAAAAACAACTGGAAGGCCGCTCCAGCGGCGATACCTATCGCAGTGAATCGCTGCGGCTGGCCGCGCCGGCACCATGGATGTGGCTGAGTTTCGACATCCTGCTTGGCCCGGCAGCCGACCGCCCGCTGAGCCGCTGGGAGGTCGATTTTGTGCCACGCCGGCTGGCCGACGATCTGCGCAACGTCACCCAAACCGATGGCCGTCCGCTAGTTGCTTCAGAGGTGGAACTGCTGCCACAGCGGCAAGCCGCCGAACCCTTGGACCACGCCATTGCGCTATGGCCCTGGCTGTTGACGGGAGTGCTGCTGGCCAGCGCGATCCTGCTGGCGGGGCCGCGCCATCGGCGCACCCTTGCCGGGTGTGCGGGCGGCTTCTGGCTGCTGTGCGGCAGCGTGGGGCTGGTGTTGGCGCTGACCTGGACGTTCACCGCACACCAAGCGATCTGGGCCAATCGCAACCTGTTGTTGTTCAATCCGTTGTGTTTGCTGTTGTTGCCGGGGGCGTGGTCACTGCTGCGTGGGCGCCCGGCCTCCACCCGCTGGCAAAGCCTGCTGATTGCGGTTGCCGCGCTGGCCGCTTGCGCTTGCTTGCCGCTTTGGCTGCAAGTGCAACCGCAGCGCAACGGCCACTGGGTTGCCCTGCTGTTGCCGGTGCACTGGGCGTTTGCCAGGTTATGGGCTTCACGCAAGGCTTGATGCAAGCCTTGCACCAATGCAGGATGCTGCGATGAACGCAACCGCTTCCGTTACTCCCGCTTCCATGCCCCCCGCTCACACGACTCCAGCCTGCGTGGTCAATTGCGCTGCTTACGACAGCAATGGGCAACGCCAAAACATCACGCTGGATGCCATCAGCGATGTGCTGGCGGTCGATGATGGCAGCTTTGTCTGGGTGGGCCTGTACGAGCCGGAAGATGCGCTGCTGGACAAGCTGCAAGAGGAATTCAACCTGCATGCACTGGCCATCGAGGATGCCCAGCACGCGCACCAGCGGCCGAAACTCGAGAGCTTCGACAACACCTTGTTCATTGCCGCACACACCGTCCAGCATGTGGATGGGCATGTCCGCTTTGGCGAAACCCAACTGTTCGTGGGGCCACGGTTCCTGGTGACGGTGCGACACGGAGCTTCGCTCAGTTTCGCGTCGGTGCGCCAGCGGCTGGAGCGCGAACCGGCAACGTTGGCGCTGGGCCCGTGCAGTGCACTGCACGCGGTGCTGGATTTCATCGTCGACAACTACCAGCTGATCGCCGCCGAGTTCGAACGCGAACTGGATACGCTGGAACACGATATCTTTGCCGAAAGCTACAAGCGCGGCACCATCCGGCGCCTGTATGAACTGCGCAAGGAGTTGACCCAAATGCGGATGTCCGTGGCCCCGATGCAGGACATCCTGACCCAGTTGATGCGCTCGCCCGCCTTCACCATTCCGGCAGTGGCCAAACCCTATTTCCGTGACGTGCTCGATCACGCCGCGCGCGTCGGCGATACCATCGACACCCTGCGCGAAATGGTCTCGGCTGCGATGAACGTCAACCTGTCACTGGTGGCGGTGGCACAGGGTGAAATCGTCAAGAAGATGGCCGGCTGGGCCGGCCTGTTGGCGGCCCCCACCCTGCTTGCCAGTTGGTACGGCATGAACTTCACCAACATGCCGGAACTGCATGGACACTACAGCTACCCGATCATGATTGGGGTGGTGGCACTGGTGTGCGTGGGCTTGTATGCCTATCTGCGCAAAATTGATTGGCTGTGAGTGGATCGCGACTCAACCGCCCGCAATTGCGCGCAACATCAAACCAGTGAGATATGCCAACACTGTGCCGGTGGCATAGCCCAGCGTGCCCAGCAATGCGCCCACTGGTGCCAGTGCCGGATGGAATGCCGAAGCCACCACCGGCGCACTGGCCGGCCCACCGATATGGCTTTGCGAGCCAATCGCAAAATAAAAGAGTGGCACATTCAGCCAGCGCCCCACCAACCACAAGATCACGATGTGGAAACCCAGCCACACCACGCCCAGCACCAACAGCAGTGGCTTTTCAAACAGCGCGCCAATTTCCATCTGCATGCCGATGGAGGCGATCAGGTAATACAGCAGCAACGTGCCAATCGTCGACGCTCCTGCACCTTCGAGCGCACGTGCACGAGTAAAGCTCAACCCCAGGCCGACCAGCGTGCACAGCCCCACGATCCATACAAAAGGCGCATCCAGACTCACTTGCGCAGCCCACGACACGTGCGCGCCAAACCATGCGGACAGCGGCGTGGCCAGCGCATGCGCCAAGCCCACCGTGCCAAACGATATTCCCACGATGATCATCAAATCGGTCAATGTAGGAATGCGTTCGTGCTGTGAGCGATATGCCTCGACGCGCTGCTTGAGATCGTCCAGCGCGGCGGTATTTGCACCACTGCGCGCATCAATGTTTGCGGCACGCTGCGCCAACATCAGCAGCACCGCCATCCACGCGTAGCCCACGCCCACATCCACCACCGCAAAACGGCCGAAGGTAGTGGCATCCACCGCAAAGATTTCTTTCATTGCCATCATGTTGGCACCGCCACCGATCCAGCTGCCGGCCAACGTCGCCATGCCGGCCCAGGTATCGCCGGCCATCGTTTCCGGCGCAATCGCGCGCATGCTGATGAAGGCCAGTGCTGCGCCCAGCACGATACTGGCCGATGTCGCCGCATACATCGCCAGCAATTTCGGCCCCAGCCGCAAAATCGCGCGCAGATCCACTGCCATGGTCAACAACACCAATGCTGCCGGCAGTAAGACGCGGCTGGCCACCGGGTTGTACAGCTTGCTGTGCGCGCCGTCGATCAAGCCTAGCGAGTTGTAGATGCCGGGCAGCAGATAACACAGCAGCAGTGGCGGTACCACGTTGTAGAATTTTTGCCAGCGCCCCGGTCTGGAGGCGGTCCAGAACACGAGACCCAAGGTGCCGGCAATCAAGCCGAAGATGACGATGTCGTCTTGGATAAACGCTTGTGGCATCACCGCATCGACCATGGCAGGCAGCCGCCTCTCTCAATTCCGTGGGAACAACGACAACACCGCCAAGTGTTCGCATCACGACGCAAACGTCGCGGCGCGAACACTCGGCGAGCGGGATCAGTCAGCACGACTACTGCCCGATGTACTGCTTCAACCACGCATTGACGTTGTCATGCCATTGCACGCTGTTTTGCGGCTTCAGTACCCAATGGTTCTCGTCCGGGAAGTACAGGAACTTGGACGGCACGCCCTTGCGCTGCAATGCACTGAACAGTGCAATCCCCTGCTCCACCGGGATGCGGAAATCCTGCTGCCCATGCACCACCAACATCGGCACCTTGAAGTTGGCCACATGGTTGGACGGATTGAATTGCTGATGGCCCTGCGGGTTGTCGTAGGGGGTGCCGCCGTTTTCCCATTCGGAGAACCACAGCTCTTCGGTGGCATAGCTCATGGCGTGGTTTTCGAACACGCCATCGTGCGAGACCAGGCACTTGAAGGGCGCATTGCCCGCCTTGTCGTACCAGTTGCCTTCGATCCAATTGATCATGAAGCCGCCATAGCTGGCACCCAGCGCGCAGGCTTTGCCGCCATCGAGGAAGGCGTATTTTTTCTGCGCGGCATCCCAGCCTTTTTGCAGGTCTTCGAGCGGACGGTCGCCCCAATGCTGGCTGATGGCATCGGTGAAGGCCTGGCCGTAGCCGGTGCTGCCGTGGAAGTCGATCATCACCACCGCATAGCCTTGCCCGGCATAGGTTTGCGGGTTCCAGCGGTAGCTCCAGCCATCGCCAAAACTGCCCTGCGGGCCGCCGTGGATCAAAAATGCCACCGGGTATTTTTTGCCCGGCTTGTAGTTCCACGGCTTGACCACATAGCCGTGCACGGTGTCGTTGTTCCAGCCCTTGAACTCGAACTGTTCGTACTCGCCCCACGCCACACCCGGCAGCATCTGCTGCGCGGTGGGCGTGATCATGCGCTGGCTGTCATCACCCTCCAGCCCTGCCACCGTCAGCACATCGCCGGTTTGCATCGTATTGCGCGAAAACGCCAGCGTGGCGCCGGCGATATCAAACGCGGAAATGCTGCCATCGCCAATCACCTGTGCAGCCTTGCCCGTGGCAATCTCCACCGAAAACAGCGGGTGCTCGCCCATGTGCTGGGCGGTGGTGTAGATGCGCTTGCCGTCCTGCGACAAGGTGATGCCATCGGCACTGCTGTCCCAATTGGGCGCGATTTCACGCGTCTTGCCAGTGGCCAACTCCATCGCCATCAGCGCAAAACGATCCGCTTCGAAGCCGGGGCGTTTCATCGCCCGGTAATACATCGTTTTGCCATTGGATGAGAACACTGGACCTGCATCCCACGCTATGTTGGCTGCAGTGAGATTGCGCGCGCCCTTGCCATCGGCGTTCACCAGCCAGATGTCGAAATTGGTGCTCCACGGTTCTTCGCGATTGGACTGACGCACGCTCATCGCCACCTGTTTGCCATCCGGCGACCATGCAAAATCCGACAAATCGCCAAACGGCTTGGAGGGAATATCGCCATTGATCTCGCCACTGAGCAAGGTGGCCGAAGTCAGCTTGGTTTGGCCTCCCAACTTGGCCGCAAACACCCGGTTCAAACGGCCATCGGCCCAAGTATCCCAGTGCCGAATGAACAGATGATCAAACACCACGCCGGTGCTCTTTTTGGCGGCCACGTCGTCCAATTTTTTCTTGCTGCAAGCCAGATCCGCCTTGCACTCGGGGAACACCGCAAACGCCAGCGCCACTTGCTTGCCATCCGGCGAAAGTTTGTAGGCATCCACATCCAATGCAAAATCGGTCAGCTGGCGCGCCTCACCGCCGTTCAATGCGATGGAATACAGCTGCATCGAACCCGACTTGCCACTCATGAAGTACAGCGATTGGCCATCCGTCGAAAACGCTGGCGAATTGACATTCCAACCATCCGGTGAGACTTGCTTGGGCGGCGCGTTGTCACGAGTCGCCAGATTGCGCATCCACAAGCTGGTGGAGGACTTGTTGGTGTCCTTGTTCACCACGCGCTTGGCAAACACCAGCACGCGCCCATCCGGCGACAACGTGGGCGACGAGTAGCGATCCATGTAGGCCATGTCGCGCACTTCAAAGCCGCGGGTGGCGGGCTTGGCCGTGCTGGCGGCCATCGCCGGTAATGACAGCGCAAGCGCAAGCGGAAGAATGGCGTAGCGAAGTTTCATGGCAGTGTCCTTGAAAATATCTTGAAGTTGAAACAATCAAACAATGGCTTTGCGTCCCAGACGCTCTACCCAGCCATACAGCAAAACGATGGCCGCGACGAAGGCAAAACCGCCCAGCCACGCGGCCGGCCCCTCGGCAAAGGTATCGCTCACCATTTGCAGTGGCAGCAGCTTGAACGCGACGATGCCGGCGATCAACACGCCGATCAAGCCTTCGCCCACAATCATGCCCGAGGCCAACAATACGCCCAGCTGCTTGACTGCCTCCGGCTTGCTGTGGCGCCCGGCGCGCTGATCGAAATACCAACCCACGATGGCACCCACCACCACCATCAAGGTGGACGATGTGGGCAGGTAGATACCCAATCCCACGGCCAGCGGCGACAGATGCGCGCCCTTGGTGGAGCGGCGCAGCACTTCGTCGATGGCAATCAACACCACGCCGATTCCGGCACCGATCAGGATCAGGTTCCAGTCGATATTGTTCTGAATCACGCCCTGCGCCAGCGCCGAAATCAGCCCTGCTTGTGGCGCAGCCAAGGCGTCCTTGCCGGCACCCGGCGCGCCCACGAAGCCATAGGCTTGATTGACGATATCGAGGATCGGCGGAATGATCGCCGAGCCCGCAATCACGCCCACCACCAACGCCCATTGCTGCTTGGACGGCGTGGCATCCACCAACTGCCCGGTCTTGAGGTCTTGCAGATTGTTGTTGGCAATCGCCGCCACCGTGAACACCACCGCCGTCACCAACAGCGCGAATGCCACCAGTCCTTTTTCTTGCCCGGCATCGATTTGCGATTTCAGCCCGAATACCAGCAGCAGCGCCGCACCGATCACCACCAAAATGCCGATCCCCGACAGCGGGCTGTTGGACGAACCAATCAAACCGGCCATATAGCCGCACACGGTGGACACCAAAAACCCCATCACCACGATGTACAGCAGGCTGCCAATCATCAGCGGCAACGCGTGCGCGCCCA
This sequence comes from Thermomonas sp., assembly GCA_035433165.1. Classification (GTDB taxonomy): domain Bacteria; phylum Pseudomonadota; class Gammaproteobacteria; order Xanthomonadales; family Xanthomonadaceae; genus Thermomonas. The sequence goes on from DAORUL010000002.1 coordinate 23,229, forward strand.
GCCCGGTCTGGTTGGAAAAATGCACCAGCAAAAACGCCAGCGGCACGAAGCACGCCAGCATCATCGCGCCGACCACCCCGATCGGGATGTCGTGCTCGGTACGCGGCAACAAATGCAAAGTGCCCCCTTGGCGGGCGCGGTTGGCCGCCATGGCAGACGCCAACCCCGACACCACCGGCTTGACCAACTTGCCCAGGGTCCAGATCGCCGCCACACCAATCGTGCCGGCACCGATGAAGCGCACATGGGTACTCCACGTTGCACCGGCCATGTCTTCAAAACTGCCGGTCAAGCCGTGCGCCAGTGCGGAGAAATGCGGCACGCCCCACACCCAACCGATCAGCGCGCCCAACAGCATCGCAAGGCCCACCCACAGCCCCACCAAATGGCCCACCGCAAACAGCGCCATCGACAAACCGAAGTCAAACCCGCTAACGCCATCGCCCACTTTGAAATAGCCCTTCACATCGCTGGCAAAGGTCTTGGTGGCCACCACCAATGCAAACGCCGACGCCACCAATGCGCCCCATGTCACCGCCATCAGACCCGCGCGGCTTTCCTCGGCACCTTGTGCCGTGCCGGCTTCGCCGGGGCTGCCCACTTTCAACACCTCGGCACAGGCCACGCCTTCCGGGTACGGCAAATCGGAATTGGTCACCAGCGCGCGCCGCAGCGGGATCGAATACATCACGCCGAGAATGCCGCCCAGTGCGCAGATCGCAAACGAGGCCCAATACGGGAACCCTGTCCACCAACCGATGATGACCAGCCCCGGCAGCACGAAGATGATGGATGACAACGTGCCCGCCGCCGACGCCACCGTCTGCACGATGTTGTTTTCCTGGATGGTCGAATCGCGAAAACCCCGCAGCAACGCCATCGAGATCACCGCCGCCGGGATCGATGTGGCAAACGTCAGCCCCGCCTTCAAGCCAAAGAACACATTGGCCGCGGTGAACGCCAGCGTGATCACGATCCCCAGCACGATGCCGCGCAAGGTGAACTCGGTGCGTGGCGCGCTGGCCACAGGTACGGGCTTGGACATGCAGGGTCTTCCGGCGATGGGAACGGCCAAGTATCGCAGACCGCTGCCGTGTGGGAAGGGTGTTGGGCTGCCCCCCCAAGCCTGCCCGACCGCATCGCTATACTCCGCCAACCTCATGCGAACCCAAGTCATGTCCTCAGCCAGCCTTGCCGTGCAGCCCAGCCACAACGACTTCCTGGGCCATCCCAAGGGCGTGTATGTCTGCTTTTTCACCGAGATGTGGGAGCGGTTTTCGTTCTATGGCATGAAGGCGCTGCTGCTGCTCTATCTCACCAAGTACCACCTGTTTGGTGACAAGGCCGGGTTGGATTTGCTCGGCGCGTATGGCGGGCTGGTGTATTGCATTCCGGTGTTTGGCGGCTTGCTGGCCGACCGTTGGCTGGGGATGCGCAAGGCCGTGATCTTTGGCGGCATCCTGCTGGTGGCAGGACATGTCGGGATGGCCTTCGAGGGCCACGCGGCCACCTTGCAACAGGGTGTGCCGGTACGTGATGAAGCATCACTGCGCATCATGTATGCCTCGCTGGCACTGATCATCATGGGTGTGGGCTTTTTGAAGCCGAATATTTCCACCATCGTCGGCAAGCTCTACGCCGACAACGACCCGCGCCGCGATTCCGGGTTCTCGCTGTTCTATGCCGGCATCAATCTGGGCGCATTGTTCGCCTCGCTGGTGTGCGGTTATGTGGGCGAAACCTGGGGCTGGAAATATGGCTTTGGCGCCGCAGGCATTGGCATGTTGGCCGGGCTTGCGATGTTCGTGTGGGGCCAGCGCTACCTGCACGGGCACGCCGAGCCTGCCAACCCGGCCTTGCTGCGCGAGCGCGTGGCCGGGCTGCCGCGCGAATGGTTGATCTATGCCCTGGCGGTGCTGGGCGTGGTGCCGGTGGCATGGCTGATGTGGGCGGCGGCCAATGGCGCGTTTGCGCTGGGCGGTGAGGTGTCGCTGGCACTGCTATTGATGATTGTGGTGCTGGGTGCGGTGCTGCTGTGGTTTGCATGGTTCACCGGCACGCAGTGCACACCGGTGCAACGGCAACAAATGATCGCGATGATGGTGCTGATCTTCATGGCGCTGGTGTTCTTCACCCTCTACGAGCAGACCTACGGCTCGTGGGTGACCTTCACTGATCGCCTGCTGAGCAAAGACATCGTGCCGGCGATGGTGGTGCGTGATGGCACGCCGTGGCCGTGGTCCACGTTGTCATTGCTGCTGGCACCGCTGGCGTTTTTCGTGGCGGCGCGCATGTCGGACCGCAACCCCGACTCCACTGCGCCGCGTGCACTGTTCCTTGCCGTGAGCGCACTCATCATCGTGCTGCTGGTACGCGACTGCGTGGCGCTGCCGCAAACCGCCGGCTCGCTGACTTATCTCGGCGCGTTCTTCCTGGTGGCCTTGGCCCCCTTGTTTGCCGGGCTGTGGGGCTGGCTGGACAAGCGCGGGCTGGATCCATCGAAGCCCACCAAATCCGCATTTGGGTTGCTGTTCGGCGGGCTGTCATTTGTCCCGATGGCACTGGCCGCGCAACAGGTGGGCGCTACCGGCGCGATGGCCAGCGTGTGGTGGCTGGTGCTGGCGTATCTGGTGCTTGAAATCGGCGAAATGTGCCTGTCGCCGGTGGGCCTGTCGGCCGTCACGCAGCTGGCCATGCCGCGCGTGGTCAGCCTGATGATGGGCACCTGGTTCCTCGCCACGGCGTTTTCGGAAACGCTGGCAGCGTTGTTCGGCAAACTGGCAGCGATTGATGTGCCGGAAGGCGAAACACTGAACATGGTGACCGCCGCCGCCAAATACGAGCACCTGTTCTGGCTGATGATGTGGATTGGGCTTGGCTGCGCGGCATTGGCCTTCCTCGCCGCACCACTGTTGCGGCGGATGATGCATGGGGTGAAGTAAGCCTGAACCTGCCAACCGACAGAGCGGCAGGGCGCTGCTAAACTCCGGCATCGTCTTCACAACGAGTACTACCGCATGCTGCAGCACCGTCCGTTGGTCTTCGCCCTTGCCGTCGCTCTAGCAGTCGGTGTCGCTTCGCCGCAAAGTATCGCCGCCAAGAAGCATGCCTCCAGCAAATCGAAGACCCCGGCGGCGTCACTGGCCTGCACGGATTTCTATGCCGAAGCCAACAGGAGCTGGCTTGGCGCCAACCCGATTCCAAAATCCGGCGCAGTATCTGCGCTGGGGCAATTGACCGCACGCGCGCAACAGCAGCAACGGGATTTGCTGGATGCCGCCATGCGTGCGCCGCAAGGCAAAGTGCAACAATTGCTTGGGGATTTCTGGGCCAGTGGCTTGGACGAGGCTGCCGTAGAGAAAGATGGTGCAGCACCGGTTGCACCGCTGCTGCAACGCATCGATGCCATTCGCAAGACTGGTGATATCGCTCCCGCCCTCGCCGCTCTCCATCAAGTGGGCATTCCGGTGGCCTTCGGCTTCAATGCCGACATCGATTTGCGCGATCTGGATCGCCATCTTGGCTATTTCAGCCAAGGCGGCCTTGGCCTGCCCGACCCCGCCTACTACACGCGCAGCGATGCCGATACCAAAGCACTGGTCTCGCGCTATGCCGACTACATGCGCAAGATTCTTGCATTGACCGGCGTGGCCAAGAAAGACATCGAGACCCAGACCGCGTTAGCACTGGATTTGGAAACCCGCATCGCGCGCGCAACACGACCGTTGGTTGAATTACGCGACCCACGCAATAATTTTGCGCCGGTCGCCACTGCCGGCCTTGGCAAGCAATACAAGAATCTGCAACTGGATGCTTTCCTCAAGGCGCAAGGCGTCAGCGACGACAGCGTGTCACTGGCGAACCCGGCCCTGTTCGAGCAACTCGACAGCCTGGTTGGCAAGCTCAAGCCCGCGCAGTGGCAAGCCTATTTGCGCTGGCGCGCGGGTGATGCGATGGCACCGTATTTGTCCAGACCGTGGCGCGATGCCGCCTTCGATTTCCGTGGCAAAGTGCTGCTGGGTCAGACCGAACCAGCACCGCGCTGGCAGCAGGTATTGGATGCCATCAATCTGGCCGCAGGCCCGATGCTGGGCAAGGAATACGCTGCAACTTATCTGCCGGATGCCAGCCGCAAGCGGGCTGAGCTGATCGCCGATCAAGTGCGTGATGCCTTGCTCAAAGCGATTGAAGATGGGCCAGAACTGGACGCCGCAGGCAAGGCCGAAGCGCGCAAGAAACTGAAACATCTAGGTATCGAAATTGGCACCCCACGCCGCGATTTGGACTACACCGTGCAACCGATGGGTCGCGGCAGCTTTGGCGGCAACATGCTGATTGCATCGACATGGCGGCATGCACAGGAGATGAAGCGCATTGGCAAGGGCAATGCCGACCGACGCTGGGATGTGCTGCCGCAGCAGCCGGCACTGGCCTATGACCTGGCACACAACCGTTTGATCGTGACTGCGGCGATGTTGCAAGCGCCGGTACTGGATGCCAGTCAAACACCGGCGCAGCAATATGGCGCGTTCGGCGCGCTGGTCGGGCACGAACTCAGCCATGCCATGGATGCACGCGGCCGCCATGTGGATGCCGATGGCAATGTGCGTGACTGGTGGAGCAATGATGTCGCCAATCACTGGACTGCGCTCACCAGCAAAGTCGCTGCGCTGTATGCCAGCCTGCCCTATCCGGGAGCCAATGGGGTCAAGGTCTCCAGCAGCTTGACCAGTGATGAAAATCTGGCCGACCTTGCAGGTGTCGAACTGGCACATGCCGCCTTCCTGGCATCGGAGCCCAAACCCGGCACCGCACAAGAGCGCCAGTTCTTCGGCGGTTGGGCGCAACTGTGGGCACAGCAAGTGGCCAGTGATGAGGCGCTGATTCGTGCGCAGCAGGACGTGCGCGCACCCGGCCAATGGCGCGCCAATGTGCCGCTGATGCAGCAACCCGCATTCGCTACGGCCTATACCTGCAAGACCGGCTCGCCAATGGCACCTGCGTCGCGGATTGACGTTTTCAAATAGGCATTTGATACGCTGGAATGAGCGCTGAGTATTGCTCGGCGCACCATCCGATTGTTGCCTGCCCGCATCCAAGACTTGGCCCCGTTGAAGTTCATCTTGCCCGCGCCGTACCCCCTTCTTGTCGGCTTCAGCGGCGGTCTGGATTCGACGGTGTTGCTGCATCTGCTTGCCAGTGATGCCGCCGTGCGAAGGCAGGGCTTGCGTGCGGTTCACGTGCATCACGGCTTGCACCCAGCGGCCGATCAGTGGGCCGCACATTGCCAACGCGCGTGTGATGCCTTGTCGGTGCCATTGACGCTGGCGCGAGTACAGGTGGATAGCCGCAGCGGGCTGGGTTTGGAAGCTGCGGCGCGGGCGGCGCGACATGCGGCATTTGCCAACGCCATGGCGACCGATGACATTCTGGTGTTGGCCCATCATCAGGACGATCAAGCCGAAACCTTCCTGCTGCGGGCCCTGCGCGGCTCCGGGGTGGATGGGCTGGCGGCGATGCGCGATTGGCGCGCATTCGCGCACGGCTGGTTATGGCGGCCGTTGTTGAATTTCCCGCGCGAACAGTTGCAGGCACTTGCACAGCGCGAAGACCTGCACTGGATCGACGACCCCAGCAACACCGACACCGGGTTTGATCGCAATTTCCTGCGCAATCAGGTGTTGCCGATGCTGCACCAGCGCTGGCCGCACGCGGCGGCGGCCTTCGCCCGCAGCGCCGCACTTTGTACCGATGCCGCACAGTTGCTGCACATCGAGGATAGCAAGGCACTGACCGAGGTTGCGGTGGATGCCCACACCTTGCGTGTGACGGGCTTGCTGCAGCTGGCTCCATCGCGCCGCGCCCGCGTGTTGCGGCACTGGATCGCCACATTGCAGCTGCCGCCGCTGCCCGGCAACGGGATTGCGAGGATCGAATCCGATTTACTGTCGGCACGCAGGGATGCCAACGCACGTTTCGAATGGAACGATGCCTGTGTGCAACGCTGGCGTGACCTGCTGCATGCCGACCGCATTCGCCCATCGCTTGCGCTGGATTTTTCGCAACAGTGGGATGGCAGGCAGCCGCTGCAATTGCCGAATGGCGACAGCCTCCGGCTGATCGGCGTTGATGCATTTGAAGCGCCCGTGCACGTTCATGCCCGCCAAGGCGGGGAGCGCATTGTGTTGCCAAAGCGCATCCATTCGCATGCACTCAAGCATGTGCTGCAAGCGGCCGGCATGCCGCCGTGGCAGCGGCAACGGCTGCCGCTGTTATCGGCAGGCAGCACCCTGCTGGCCGCCGGCGACAGCGTGGTGTCCGCACAATTGCACGCTTGGCTGCAGGCATACGGCGCGCAGCTGCAATGGACGCAGCTGGCGTAAACTTCACCCATGGCGAAGAAATCTGCACCCGAACCCTCCCCCGTGGCCGACTTCGAACAGTCGCTTCTCGCATTGGAGTCGCTGGTTGGCACGATGGAAGCCGGCGACATGAGCTTGGAGGAATCGTTGGCCGCCTACGAGCGCGGGGTCGGCTTGTATCGGCATTGCCAACTGGCACTGGAACAGGCCGAGTTGCGCGTGCGCCAACTCAGCGATCCCGCCAAGCCCGAAGCTGCCACCGATTTTGAAGCCGGCGACCATGCCTGAGTCCGCATTCTCCGAGTGGATCCGGCGTACTGAAGCGACCCTGAGCAACGCCTTACCAGACCCCGCCGCGGCACCGCAACGGCTGCACGCAGCGATGCGCCATGCCGTACTCAACGGCGGCAAACGGATGCGCCCTTTACTGGTATACGCCACCGGCGCCGCACTGGGTGCCACAGCGGCGTCACTGGATGCTGCCGCCGCCGCAGTGGAGTTGATCCACTGCTATTCACTGGTGCACGACGATTTACCGGCGATGGATGACGATGCGCTGCGGCGTGGCCAGCCCACCGTGCATGTGGCGTTCGATGAAGCCACCGCGATTCTGGCCGGTGACGCACTGCAAACGCTGGCCTTCGCCGTGTTGGCCAACGCGCCACAGGACGCAGCGCAGCGCGTGGCGATGCTTGCCGAATTGGCCCGCGCCAGTGGCGTTGCCGGCATGTGTGGCGGGCAGGCACTGGATATCGACGCGACGGGAGCAAAAGGGGGTCAGAGTCATATTTTCGACCGGAATGATTCGACCGATGATGCTTCTCGTCCGAAAAATGACTCTGACCCCCTTTTGCTCCTCACTGAACTCGAACACCTGCACGCACTGAAAACCGGAGCGCTGTTGCGTTGTGCAGTGCGTCTGGGGGCGTTGGCGGCCAATGCCGATGCATCGAGATGTGCGGCGCTGGATCGCTATGCCGATGCACTGGGGTTGGCGTTCCAGATTCGCGATGACTTGCTGGATATCGAAGGCGATGCTGCGACCTTGGGCAAGACCGCAGGCAAAGACGCGGCGCAAGAAAAAGCCACCTTCCCGGCGCTGCTGGGGGTGGCGGCCAGCCGTGCGCGCCTGCAGGAACTTGCGGCCAGCATGCAGGCCGCACTGGACAGCATGGATACCGATACGCACGCTTTGGCAGCACTGGCGCACAAGGTCATCCATCGCAGCCATTGATCTGCTGCGCGAGTCGCACAGCAGATACGCCTAAGGCATCAAGGCTGCCGGCAGCCCGCCAGCAAATCCTTGTCCTTGCGGTACACCGCTGTCTGCACGTCAAACGCGCCCAGCACGGTGGAGAACAGATTGTCGTGGCTGGCTGGCTGGCGGGCCAGCTTCTGCAGGCACGCCATATCGAGGCCAGTATCGGTGGCAAACCCGGGCGATAGCCACAGCGTCAGTGGCACGTGCAGTTGTTGCCTGGGCGCGATGGCATACGGCGCACCATGCAGGTACAGCCCATATTCGCCCAACGATTCGCCATGGTCGGATACATACAGCATTGCCGCATCGCGCTGGGTTTGTGCTTGCAACAGGTCGATCAAATGCGCCAGCACGCTATCGGAATACAGGATTGCATTGTCGTAGGCATTCGCGATTTGAGCCTGCGTGCAGCGGCTCAGCTCAGGGGTTTTGCAGACGGGTGTCCAGCGCTCGAATGCGGGCGGGTAGCGCTCAAAATAATTCGGCCCGTGGTTGCCCAGCATATGCAACACGATGATCACATCACCCGGCATGGCATCCAGCTTGGCCTGCAAACCGGACAACAGGATTTCATCGAAGCAGCGCCCAGCCGCGCACAAATTGGCGGCATCGTCCGGACCCATGGTGTGCGATTGCACGCCGATGCAAATACCCTTGCAGCCGGATTGATTATCGCGCCAGAGCACTTGCACGCCGGCGCGTGCGGCCACGTCCAGCACCGATTCATGCCCGCGAATGGCATCGCGGTCGTAATGCTCACGGCCTTGCGGCGAGAACATGCATGGCAGCGAAACTTCGGTGCTGGTGCCACAGGCGGTGACGTCGGGGAAATTCAGCACATTGCGCTTGGCAAGCTCAGGGGTCGTCTGGCGTGCATAACCGTTCAACCCCCAATGATCGCCGCGCACGGTTTCACCCACTGCCAGCACCAGCAAGCGTGGCTTACGCGTGGCCGCCGCAGCAGGCCGCTTGGCATCGGCACCCACCACTTGGCGCGGGCCGCTGTTGGCTTTCTTCGACGGTTTGATCACATTGATCAGTGACACGATGTAGTTGCCCGGGGTGATTTTGTAGCGCAGCACTTTGTCGGTCCGCATCAGCGCAAACACGCCCTGCGAAGACACCCCCACCGCCGCACCGGCCAGCAGCAGCATCGCCAGCAAAAACCCGCCACGCACCAGCAAGCCGCGCTTCCAGCTACGCGGCTTGCTGCGGGTCAGCAGCACCAACACGGCGGGCACAATGCCCAACAACACCACATGCAACAGCATGCCAACCGTCATCAGCTCGCGGCTTTCGGCCACATCGGTATGCAGCACATTGCGGATCATCTCCGCATCAAACACCACGGCAAAGCGGGTCATGTACCAATGTGCCAGCGCGGTGACGACCAGCAACAGCGCCAACAGTGGCCGCGCCAGGCGGCCCCAGCACAGCAGGCCAAGGATCAACGCATGCAGGGCGAATACCGCCACGCCCAGCGACACCATCACGGGAGTCGAACTGGTGCCGGCACGCACCGCCGCCCACAAGGGGCCATTCGTCACCAACAGAAAATAGGCGCTGACCAATGCAATCAGCACCTCTACCGAGACTTGCGGCCGCCACCAGCGGTTATCGCCACGTTGGTTCGCTGTCACGTCTTACCTGCCCTCGATGGTTGCCGATCATGGCGGGCGACAGTAGCACCAATGCCAAAGCCGCCCAACTGCCATCCGTGCCCGGCGTCAGCGTGCGCTGCGGCGATCGCCTTGGCGCGGGCCGCGCTGGCTATCGCGCTGCGCCGGCTTTGGCCCGGTGTGGGCGTGAGCATGCGCTTCGACCGTGCGCGGCTTGCCGTGCGGACGACGATTGCGCGCAGCCGGGCGCGGGCCACGCGAGGCATTGTCGAACGGCTTGGCATCGCTGCGGATTGCGCGCGAAGGCGCAAACCCGGACACGGTGTCCATCACGATGTCGCGGCCGAGCAACTTCTGGATCTGGCGCAGCAAATGCGCTTCGTCCGGCGATACCAGCGAAATCGCTTCGCCGGTAGCACCGTTGCGGCCGGTGCGGCCAATGCGGTGCACGTAGTCTTCCGCCACCATCGGCAAGTCGTGGTTGATCACCAGCGGCAGCTGCGGAATATCCAACCCGCGTGCGGCCACGTCGGTGGCCACCAGGATGCGGGTCTTGCCGGATTTGAATTCGTTCAGCGCTTTCTGGCGTGCGGCCTGGCTCTTGTTGCCATGAATCGCCAGTGCCGGCAAACCGGCATCGCAGAGTTGTTCGGCCAAACGGTTGCAGCCGTGCTTGGTCTTGCCGAACACCAGCACCTGTTCGGTGTGGCGCTGCGCCAGAATCTGCACCAGCAGGTCACGCTTCTTGTTGCCATCCACCGGGTGCGCACGGTGACTGATGGTTTCGATCACGGTGTTCTGCGCCGCCACCTGTACCTGCTGCGGATTCTTCAGAAAGTCCAGTGCCAGCGCCTTGATGCGCGGCTCGAACGTGGCCGAAAACAGCAGGGTCTGGCGCTGCTGCGGCACGTGCTTCATCACGCGCTGGATCGACGGCAAAAAGCCCATATCCAGCATGCGGTCGGCTTCATCCAGCACCAGCATCTGCACGTCACCCAGCTTGCAGGTACCGCGCTCCAGATGGTCGATCAAGCGGCCCGGGCAGGCCACCAGCACGTCCACGCCACGACGGAACGCATCAATCTGCGGCTGCATGCCCACGCCACCGAACAGCGCGGTGACGTTCAAGCGCAGATATTTGGCATAGCTGCGCAGGTTGTCGCTGACCTGCACCGCCAATTCGCGGGTGGGGGTCAGAATCAGCGCGCGCGGACGATGCACGCCTTGCGGCTTGGGCAATTCGGCCAATTTTTGCAATAACGGCAAGCCAAACGCGGCGGTCTTGCCGGTGCCGGTTTGCGCCCCGCCCAGCACGTCGTGGCCAGCCAGCACCAGCGGGATCGCTTGTGCCTGGATGGGGGTGGGAGTGGTGTAGTGATTGTCGGCAAGCGCGCGCAGCAAGCCAGGCGCAAGGCCAAGGGTTTCAAACGACATCGGGAACTCCGGGGTGTCAAAGCCACGCGCAAGGCGTGGGCGAACCCGTGCGATTCCCAAGAAACCACGCACGAGCCGGCAGATGGCACGACGCCGGAACTCCGGGCCGTGTCTGCGCGACGAAAGGCGTGTGGGGAAAACGAGCCGCAAAGGCGGCGGGCGTGACCGGGAATAACGATCAGGCGTGCGCAGAATCCGGCAGAGTCTACGCCAAACCCGCCGCGCCTGCCGGCGCAGATGAATTTTCCGTTCACGATGCCCTGCCGCGATTGCGGCATGCGCCGTGGTTTTCAAGTCCCGCCAAGCATGGCACTCTGCGGCGATTCCGCCCCACCCCTTCCTTCGCCCTGACTCTCTGGCACCCACATGAAACTTGAAGTTCGAATGGCCCAATGGCTGCTGGCCAGCGTGTTTATCGTGCTGGGCGGCTTTCGCCTGTGGCAGGCGCTGCACGGCGTGCAGATGAGCAATATGACCTTGCTGATGAGTACCGGCGAAGTGCTGCTGGGGGTGTTGATTGCGGCCGGTTGGCAGTTGCGGGCGATGACCCTGATCGCGGCGACCTTGCTACTGGTGGACGCCGCGCTGTCGCACCCGTTTTGGCATTTTTCGGGCGCGGCAGTGGGCCCGCAATTACTGCAATTCATGAAGAACATGGGACTGGTGGGCGGGCTGGTACTGCTGTCCACCGCCGGTGGCGCGAAGCGGCGCTGACCGCTTATACCTCCAGCGTCATCCCCGGCCGCGCCAGCGTAGCCTGCACCCCAAAGCGCTCGTGAATCTCGCCGGCCAGCGCCTCGCGGGCCAGATCTTCGCCATGCACCAGTGCCAACGGTGGCGAAGGCCGGAAGCCGGCATACCAGTCCAGCAAGCCCTGCTGGTCGGCGTGTGCAGACAGCCCGCCCACGGTATGCCGATGCGCATTCACCCGCACATCGTGGCCGTGGATGCGCACCCAACGCGCACCGTCCACCAGCCTGCGGCCCAAGGTGCCTTCGGCCTGATAGCCGACAAACACCATCCGCGTCTGCCGCTTGGGCAGGCATTGCCGCATGTGGTGCAGGATGCGGCCGCCACTGGCCATGCCGTTGCCCGCAATGATGATGGCCCCGCCGTGGATGCGGTTGATCGACATCGACTCTTCGGCGGTTTGGGTGACGCGCAGATTGGGCAGGCGGAATGGGTTGGGTGTGCCGCGCCAGATTTCACGCGCTTCGGCATCAAATAATTCATGGTGATGGTCGTACACCTCGACCACCTTGGAAGCCATCGGGCTATCCAGAAAAATCTTCCAGCGCGACATATCCCAATCACTCCAGTGCCGCGCAAACCAGTACAGCAACTCCTGCGTGCGGCCCACCGCAAACGCCGGAATCAGCACATTGCCGTGGTCGTGCCAGGCGGCCTCCAGGATTTCACTCAACTCAAGGACGGTTTCGCTGCGCTGCTTGTGATTGCGATTGCCGTAGGTGGACTCCATCAGCAGCAGGTCGGCATCGGCCACCGGTGTGGGATCGCGCAAAATCGGCGCATTCGGCATCCCCAAGTCGCCGGAGAACACCAGTTTCCTGCCATCGGCCCACAGCTCCACAATGGCCGAGCCGAGAATATGGCCGGCATCGCGGAAGGCAATTTCAACGCCCTCCAGAATCTGCGTGCGCGCGGCATAATCCAATGGATGCAACTGCGACAACGTGTCGCGCACATCCTCACGGGTGTACAGCGGCACCGCTTTGGGCTGCCCCGGTTTGCGCTTGCGGTTGCTGCGCTCGGCGTCGTTCTCCTGGATGGAGGCCGAATCCAGCAGCATGATCGGCAACAAATCCGCGGTTGCACGCTGGGTGAAAATGGGGCCGTCAAATCCGGCCATCGTCAGCCGTGGCACGCGCCCCACATGGTCGATGTGGGCATGGCTGAGGATCAGCGCGTCGATCTGGGTAGCGTCAAATGGGAATGCCGCAAAATTGCGCGCATCTGCCTCCGGGCTGCCCTGCACCATGCCGCAGTCCAGCAGGATGCGCTTGCCGGCCGCTTCGATCAGGTGCATCGAGCCGGTGACATCACCCGCCGCGCCGTGAAAATGAACTTCCATGCAACTGCTCCTGGAGGATGACCAGTGCAGGGTACCGCAGACCCCGACTTCCGGCAGATGCCGACCGCCATCACATTCCGGCATGCTGTACACGTTCGCTCACCGGAAATTTCCATGCGCATCCTTTCCCTTGCCTGCGCGCTCGCGCTAGGCAGTTCCAGTTTCGCCAGTTTTGCGGTCACGCCCCCTACCGCAGCCAAGGTGCCGGGCAGCGAAGCGATCGTCAGCAAGACGCTGCCCAATGGGCTGCAAATCATCGTCTGGCCTGACCATGACATCCCCAATGCCAATTTCTATACCTTCTACAAAGTCGGCAGCCGCAACGAATACCCCGGCATCACCGGGCTGGCGCATTTTTTCGAACACATGATGTTCAACGGCACCAGCCGTCGCGCACCCGGCGAATTCGACCGCATCATGGAAGCGTCCGGTGGCAGCAACAACGCCAGTACCAGCAATGACCGCACGGTGTACACCGACTGGTTCCCCAGCAGCGCGCTGGAAACCATTTTTGATTTGGAAGCCGACCGCATTGCGCATCTGGCTTTCGACGACAAGGTGATCGAAAGCGAACGCGGCGTGGTGTACAGCGAACGCCGTTCCAGCGTTGACAATCAGCCATTCGGTTCGCTGATCGAACAGATGCAGGCCACCGCGTTTACCGCACACCCCTACCAGTTCCCGACGATTGGTTATCCGTCCGACATCGAACGCTGGACGAAGGCGGATTTGCAGCAGTTTTTCAAGACGTATTACGCGCCCAACAACGCCGTGCTGGTGATTGCCGGTGATGTGCAGCCGGCGCAGGTGTTTGCGATGGCAGACAAATATCTCGCACCGATTGCACGCCAACCGGCTCCGCGCGAGATCACGACGATTGAGCCGGAACAACACGGCGAACGTCGCTTGCTGCTGGAACGCCCCGACGCGCAAACCCCGATTGTCGCCTTCGCCTATCACAGCGGCAGCAACGAAGGCGGCAAGGATACCCCGGCACTGGCGCTGCTGAATACCATTCTGGCGCAAGGCGTGTCTTCCCGCCTGCACCAGCGACTGGTGGAAAAGGAACAGGCTGCGGTGGATGCCGGAGCATTTGTCGAGAATGGCTACAACCCCGGCCTGCTGTGGGTGTATGCGGCCTTGCCGCCCGGTGGAGATTCAGCCAAGGCCGAGGCGTTGCTGGATGACGAACTGGCCAAGCTGGGCCGCGATGGGGTGAGCAATGCGGAAATGGAGAAAGCACGCAACCTCAAGCTCTCTGCGTTCTGGCGCGGCATGGCCACGATCAATGGCAAGGCACAGGCACTCGGCGACTATCAGACGTTTTACGGCGACTATAAAAAACTATTCGATGCTCCCGCTGCGTATGCCGCAGTGACCGCCGCTGATGTGCAGGCGTTGGCACAAAAAATTCTGCGCAAATCCAACCGCACCGTCGGCTGGGTGGTCCCGACCCCACACGCCCCGGCCCGCAAGGAGGCCACCCCATGAGCCGCCTCGCCCAATTGTTCACCTTGCTTGTGGCCACTTGCATCAGCTTGAGCACACAGGCCGGCACCACCGGCACTGGCGTGCACTTGCCTGAATACACCACGACCACCTTGCCCAATGGCGCCACCGTCTTGCTGATGCCGCGCCACGACGTACCGATGATTGCAGCCTCGGTATGGGTGCGCGGCGGATCACTGGCCGATGCAGCGGGCAAGGAAGGCACCGCCTCGCTGCTGGCTGACTTGATGGAAAAAGGCGCGGGCGAACGTGATGCGCTGGCATTTGCACAAACCGTGGATGGTGCCGGCGGCAGCCTGAGTTTTGGCAGCTCACGCGAGGCCATCGTGGCCAGTGCGCAATTTCTGTCGAAGGACTCGGGCTTGATGCTGTCGCTGCTGGGCGATGCCCTGCTGCGGCCACGCATGGAGGCGGCCGAATTCGACAAATTGAAAAAGCGCGCCATCGACGCCATCGCCAGTGCCAAGGACGGGGATCCGCGCGGCCTGATTCGCAACTACACCAATGCCTGGCTGTTCCAGCAGCATCCGTATGCGCGCCCGGCCGATGGCGACCCAACCAGCCTGGCGCGGATCAGCATGGATGACCTGAAAGCCTTTCGCAATCAGCAAATGGGCGGCGATCGCCTGATCATTGCCATCGTCGGCGACTTCGACTCCGCGGTGATCGGCAAGCAAGTTCAGAGCACCTTCGGCAGCTGGGCCAAGGCCCATGCAGCATTGCCATTGGTGACTGCCGCGCAACCGCGCAACGGTCGCCGCGTGCTGTTGGTGGACAAGCCCGGTGCCACCCAAACTTATTTCACATTGGCCAATCTCGGCACTCGCCACGGCGACCCCGACGAAGCCGCACAAAATGTGGTGCAAACCGTGTTTGGCGGGCGTTTTACGTCGATGATCAATACCGCACTGCGAATCAAATCAGGGCTGAGTTATGGCGCAGCCTCGCAACTGGAGCGTCCCCGGTTGCCGGGTACGGTGGCAATCACCAGCTACACCAAAACCGATTCCACCAAGGCCGCGATTGATCTGGCCATCAGCACCCTGGATTTGCTGCACCAACAGCCCCTGGATTCACAGGCCATCGACTCGGCCAAGCACTACATCGCCGGGCAATTTGCTCCGGGGCTGGAAACCTCGCCGCAACTGGCCGCTGAATTGGCCAATATGGCGCTCTACGGGGATGACCGCGATGAAGTCGACGGCTACCTGGGCCGCATTGCTGCCGCCAGCCCTGAGCAGATCAACGCCGCGCGAAAGGTGTTTCCCGACGCTGCGGATGTGGTCATCGTTGCCATCGGCGATGCGGCCAAAATCCGCAGCGTGATGCAGGCATACGGCCCGTTGACCGAAATGAAACTGACCGATCCACGCTATTTGCCCTGAGCCGCCACCCCGGGCCAGATGCGGGTGCCGGCGCATGACCTCCGGCACCCGCCGCGCCCAACGGCAATGTTTACAGTGCACACAACGCGGCCCAGTGCCGCGTCCTTGTTTCCATCCTCACCGGAGTCCTCGCCGTGAATGCCCCCAAAACACTGCTGCTGTCGCTGTCGATTGCCGCCACCCTGTCGGCCTGCCAGAAGCCTGCCGACAAGCCCGCCACCGAAAACGCCCCAGCCAAACCGGAAGCAGTTGCTTACACCCTGGATGAGTCCAAGCTGCCGCCGGTCAATCGCTTCCTGCCCGCTGATTTGGATACCAGCAAGAGCGCGTGCACTGATTTTTCCGGTTACGTCAACGGCAAGTGGCTAGCAGCCAATACCATCCCCGGCGATCGCAGCAGCTGGGGCGCGTTCGAAATGCTGGATGAACGTTCACAGGGCGTGCAGCGTCAACTTGCGGAACAAGCCTCCGCAAAATCCGGTGCCACGGGCGTGGACAAGTTGATTGGCGATTTTTGGGCCAGCGGGATGGATGCTGCCAAGATCAACGCACAAGGGTTGTCACCACTGAAGCCGCAACTGGATGCCATTGCCGGGCTGGATAGCCAAGCCAAGATCGCCGACTACCTGCGGAGCAGCGCGGCCAAGGGTGAAAACATCCTGTTCGGATTTGGCCCGGAAGCCGACTTCAAGGACTCCACCATGAACATTGCCTATGCCGCGCAAGGCGGCCTGGGCTTGCCCGATCGCGGCTATTACTTCGACAAGGACAAGGCCGACAAGCTGGCCGCCTATCAGGCGCACGTGGCCAAGGTGCTGGCGCTCTCCGGCGTGCCCGCAGCCGATGCCGCCACCCAGGCCAAGGATGTGGTGGCATTTGAAACCCGGCTGGCCAAGGTTTCCAAATCCAGCGAAGAAATGTCGCGTGATGTGTCGCTGTTCTACAATCCGATCAGCCCGGCGGATGCCGACAAGCTGACCCCGAACTTCCCGTGGACGAAGTTCTTCGAATCACAGGGCGTGGCCGTGCCGAAGATGTTCTCGCTGGCCATTCCCGCCTTCCACCAAGAAGTCAGCAAGATGCTGGCCGATGTGCCTGCAGCCCAATGGCAAAGCTATCTGCGCTTCCACACCATCGACAGCGCTGCGCCGTATCTGTCGGACGACTTTGCCAATGAACGGTTTGATTTCTACGGCAAGACGTTGCGTGGGCAAAAGGAAATGAAGGAACGCGGCAAGCGCGTGCTGGGCACGATTGAAGAAGAAGCCGGCGAAGCGATGGGCCAGCTTTACGTCAAGGTCGCCTTCCCGGCCGAATCCAAGGCACGCATGGAGCAGCTGGTCAAGCATTTGCGTGATGCGTTGAAGGTGCGCATCGAACACTTGGCATGGATGAGCGATGCCACCAAGAAAAAGGCATTGGACAAGTGGGCCAGCTTCACACCCAAGATCGGCTATCCGGACAAGTGGCGCAGCTGGGAAGGCTTGGCCACCCAGCGTGACAGCTATATCGACAATGTGCTGGCCGCCAATGCATTCAATTACCAATGGGCCATGGGCAAGATCGGCAAGCCGGTGGACAAGACCGAATGGGGCATGAGCCCGCAAACCGTCAACGCCTACTACAACCCGTCACAGAACGAAATCGTGTTCCCGGCCGCCATTTTGCAGCCGCCGTTCTTCGATCCCAAGGCGGATGATGCCACCAACTATGGCGGCATCGGTGCGGTCATCGGCCATGAAATGACCCACGGCTATGATGATCAGGGCAGCCGCTTTGGCCCCACCGGCAATTTCGAAAATTGGTGGACACCGGAAGATGCCAAGGGGTTTGGCGGGCGTACCGACAAACTCATCGCACAGTTCTCCAGCTATCTGGCCGGCCCCGACCAACACGTCAACGGCAAACTCACCTTGGGTGAAAACATTGCCGACTTGGGCGGCATCAATACCGCCTATGACGCGATGCTGAAAGCTACCGAAGGCAAGCCCGATCCCAAGACCGATGGCTTCACCCGTGACCAGCGCTTCTTCCTCAATTGGGGCACGGTGTGGCGTCGCAACTTCACCCCGCAGGAACTCAACGTGCGCCTGACCACCGATCCGCACGCACCGGCCAACTTCCGTGCCATTGGCGCGCCCAGCAACATGCCCGCATTCGCCCAGGCCTTCGGTTGCAAAGCCGGTGATCCGATGATGCGCGGCGGTGACCAGCAAGTGGCGATTTGGTAACGCGCGACCGCTTTGCTGCATGAAGCCACACAGGGCCCGGCATGTCCGGGCCTTGTGCGTTGCGGGGGTATCCTTGCCACATCACGAACCACTCATCGCGCACACCTTCATGCACACCCCACCCCACCGCAGTCACGGCTGGAACAACGATGCGGTGACCCCCGATTGGCCGGCGCTGCATGTCACGGAAGTGCACACGCTGCTGGATCGTTTTCCGGCGTTACGCGGCGAGGCGCGCATCGACTGGCACAGCCCACGTCCGTTTTCCGCCGCCGCACGTGTGCACGCCAATGCAAGCAACGTGTTCGTGAAGCGGCACCATCGTCGCGTGCGCACGCCACAAGCCTTGCGCGAAGAACACGCCTTCATCGCCCATCTGAACAGTCACGGGCTGCCGGTGCCGACCGTGCTTGCCGATGCCGACGGCCACACCGCGATTGCAAGTGGCGAGTGGACATATGAAGTACACGCGCTGGCCACGGGTCTAGATGTCTATCGGGATGCCGCGTCGTGGACACCTCCACTTTCCCTCGATCATGCGTTCAACGCAGGGCACATGTTGGCGCAGCTGCATGTCGCCGCGGCAGATTTCGATGCCCCCGTGCGCAGTACCACTTTGCTGGTTGCCCGGGACACCCTCCTGCGCGCACCGGATTTGACCGCCGCCATCGCAGCCCAATGCGCAGCACGTCCGGCACTGGCCGATGCACTGCACGTGCGCGATTGGCGCAGGCAAATCAGCGCACTGCTTCCGCGCCATGCCAGATTGCAGCCGCAACTGGCCCACCAACCACGCTTGTGGACGCACGGTGACTGGCATGTCTCCAATTTGTTTTGGCAGCCAGTGCGCAACCCTGCCCAGGTCAGCAGCATTCTCGACTTCGGGCTGTGTGCCCCAACCTTTGCCCTGTTCGATCTTGCCACCGCGATCGAGCGCAATGCGATTGCATGGATGCAACTGGAGCAAGGCATGCATGCCATCTATCCGGACATCGCACGGCAATTGATTGCAGGCTATGGAAAGGTGTTGCCACTCTCGCCACGACAACGCGGCTTGCTGGCCGAGTTACTGCCGCTGGTGCATCTGGATTTCGCCCTCTCCGAAGTGGAGTACTTCCACGCCATCACATGTAAATCCGCTGATGTTGAATTGGCTTGGTCAGCATTTTTCCTGGGCCACGCTGCCTGGTTTGACAGCACGCCGGGGCAGCAGTTGCTGGATGTCATCCGAGCACCGGCTGCTTCGCCCACACTGGCCTGAAGCGCTGCACTGTGGTTCAATGCGCGCCATGAAGCGGGGGTGCCTGGCGTTGCCGGGCTGAGAGAGTCCCTTGGAACCTGATCCGGTTTGCACCGGCGTAGGGAGCTTGATTCGAACAGTCTGGCCATGCCTTGTGCAGGGCCACGCACATGCCACCGGTATGTGGATGCTTCCAGCATGATGTGTTCGTCGTCGCTTCGTCCCTCCTTCAGACGATTGCCGACGACCCACCATGAAACTTTCCCCCACCCCCCTGTTGCTTGCCCTGTTGCCCCTGTTGGCCACTGCTGCGCCGGCTGATGAACATGCCGCCACTGATCGCAAGATCACCAAATTGGCCGCCGTGCAAGTGGTCGGCGATGCCAAGGAAGCTGCGCGCGATACCGGCAGCAATGCCTGGGGGAAATCCAGCGTACAAGACACGCCGGCCACGCTGCATGTGGTCGACCGCAGTCAACTGGACGACCGCCACATCCGCACCTTGTCCGAATTGGCACGTGAAGACGCGGCCCTGGGCGACAACTATGCACCGGTGGGCTATTACCAGAACATCGCGATCCGTGGCTACCCGCTGGATCTTGGCAGCGGCTACCGCATCAACGGCTTGGCCGCCACTGGCGAACAAATCATCGCGCTGGAAGACAAGCAACAAGTCGAAATCCTCAAGGGATTGGCGGGGATCAGTGCCGGCGTGGCGGAACCCGGCGGCGTGGTGAACTTCATCAGCAAGCGCCCGCAAGCGGTGCGTACATTGACGCTGGGCACGGATGCACGTGGCTCACGCTATGCCGCCCTGGATGTTGGCGGCTGGCTGTCTCCCACCTTTGGCCTGCGTGCCAATGTGGTGTGGGACAACGCGCATGCGCATGTGGAACATGCCGATGGCCGGCGTGGTTTGGTGGCGTTGGCCGCCGACTGGAAATTGTCGGATAGCACGACATTGGAGCTGGATGCCAACACCCAAGCCAGCGCCCAGCGTTCGGCCTCGGGTTACATGCTGCTGGGTGGCAGCCAGCTGCCCGGCAATCCTGATCCGAAAAAGCTGCTGGGATACCAGCCGTGGCAGCAACCGGTGCGCATCCATTCGCACAATCTCAGTGCGCGCTTGCGCCACAACTTCAACCAGGATTGGCAACTGCGCGTCAGCGCCGGCCGCAGTCGCAGCGTGATCGATGACAACGTCGCCTTCGCTTACGGCTGCTACTACGCAGTGGCGTGCGCCAGCGGAATCGTGCCCGGCAACTTCTTCGCACCCAATGGCGATTACGACATCTACGATTACCGCAGTCCCGACGACACCCGTGTTTCCGATCAAGCGCGCACGGTGCTGGAAGGCCAATTTGGCGAAACGGTCCAGCATGACCTGAGCATGGGTATCAGCAGCTTCCATCGCAGCATCACCCGGCGTCCGTACGTGTACGACTACGTGGGTACCGCCAATATCAATGACGCGCAACCGCCGGTGTATGCGCCTTCGCCCAATCAACCCGGCAACCCGGTACGCCGCTTCGATGGCTGGCAACGCTCGTTGTTTGCACTCGATCGCATGCAACTGGGCGCGCAGTGGCAATTGATTGCCGGCGCCAGTGTTGTTCGACTCGATGAGCGCGCCTGGAAAAGCTCCGGCAAACTGGTACGCACCACGCGCATCAACAAAACGCTGCCGCAACTGGCACTGCTGTGGCAGCCCGGCGCCACGTTCACCGCATATGCCAGTGCCAGCGACGGCATTGCATTGGGCAAGGAGGCTCCGTTCTGGACCAGCAACGACGGTGAACTGCTCGCGCCGCGCCTGTCGCGCCAGCTGGAAGCGGGCGTGAAATATCGTTGGCAAGATGCGCTGGATCTTGGCGCATCCGTATTCCGCATTCGCCAGCCGTATCAGTACGCACAGCCGGATACCAGCAGCGCCGGTTACACCTTCGTCCAGCAGGGTGATGAAGTGCACAGCGGAGTGGAACTCTCCGCCAACGGACGCATCAGCACACGTTTGAACGTCAACGCCAGCCTGGCGCTGATCCGCGCACGTGCACAAGGCACTGGCACACCCGCATTTGAGGGCCATCAAGTCGCCAATGTGCCCAGCCTGCGCAGCAGCGTGCAGTTGGACTACCGCCTGCTGCCGCAACTGGACGTGCAAGGCGGTTGGCGGCATGTCTCCTCCAACCCGGCCACATCCACCGGGCAAGTCCGCGCACCCGCCTATGACGTGTTCAATGCCGGCCTGCGCTGGCGTGGGCAGTGGCGCGAGTCAACGCTGAACACGCAATTGGGGGTGGACAACCTCTTCAACAAACACTACTGGCGCGACACCGGCAGCTCCGACGGTGACAGTTACCTGTTCCCCGGCGCACCACGCACGGTGTGGCTGACCGTGCAGGTGGCGATGTAATGCCGCTGCACGAGATCTTCGCTGCCTGCCTGAGTGCTGGTGCGGTCTGGCTGACCACCCGGCGCAGCCCATGGTGCTACCCGGTGGGGCTGGCGTCGATCTCGGTGTACATCTGGGTGTTCATCGACGCCCGGCTGTATTCGGACGTGCTGCTGCAATGTGCTTACGTGGCGATGCTGATTTCTGGCTGGCTACGCTGGCTGCGCCATCTGGACAGTACCGGCCATGTGCAGGTGGCCGCCCTGGCCCCGCGCCTGGCCGGCCTGCACCTGTTGATTGGCCTGTCCGGTGGTTTTGCACTGGGCTACACCATGCACACCTTCACCCACGCGTCGCTTCCGTGGCTGGATGCTTTCCTGACGGCATTCAGTCTGGTCGGACAGTGGTGGCAAAACCGCCGTCACATCGCCGCATGGTGGATGTGGATCGCGGTGGACGTGGTTTATATCGCCATGTACCTGCATAAAGATCTGCATGTCACTGCCGTGCTGTACACCGGATTTGTGGTGCTGGCATTGAAAGGCTGGCGTGATTGGCGACGCGCGGAACAGGCCGCTGCGGCGGCATGACTGCAGTGCCCCCTCGCCTGTACCGGCGTGGGGGTGTATGTTCGCTCGCATCACCCAACACAACGCACTTGACATGGACATCCACGACATCGCCCTGACCCTGTTCGCGCAATTGGTGCACGCCAACGGCAGCCAGCCGCTGAGTCAGGAGGCGCGCATCGATATGGGCCGCGAAGCCTATCGCTTTGCCGAGGCCTATATCGCGGCCAAGGATTTGTATATCCGCGAATTGCCGGTTGTTAATGACCAAGGCTTCTGATGGATCTGCTGATCGGCGGGTATGCTTGCCAGATTCCCCCCGGAGCGCACGCATGATTCGTCGGTTTGCCAGCATCACAGCACTCTCTTTCCTGCTGGCGGCATGCAGCAGCGGCCCGGTACGGCGCATCTCCGAACCCACCGCCAGTCTCCAGCAACTCACCGTACGCAGCGATGGCCAATGGGATGTGCAGCTGCGTCTGCAGAACTACAGCAGCATTGCGATGCGCTTTGACAAGGCCACGCTGGACATCCGCTTTGACAACGGCCCGGCCGCCAAACTCGAGGTGCAGCCGGGGCTGGAAATCGGCCCGGAATCGGCCGATGTGGTCAGCGCCGTCCTCACCCCCCTGCCGGCCGGTCGTGCCCGCATTGCCAGCGCCTTGGCCGACGGCCACGGCCTGTCGTACACCTTGAGCGGCAGTCTGGCCGCCACCCCGCAAGACGGCAAACAGAAGGCGTGGGACATCAAGCGCGAAAGCGCGCTATCGCCCGTGCCGGGGCTGCCCGGGGCGCTGCGCTAAGGCGATTTTTCAAACTAGAGCATTCGCTCAACATACGCAGCAGTATGCTCAAAATCCCTGCAGGCCGATCGTCGGCCCGCATCTGCACGGACATACGTCATGAGCACCTACAAAGCCCCCCTCGACGATCTGCGCTTTGCCCTGTTTGATGTACTGGGTGCAGAGGCGCATTGCGCCAAGCTCGGCTTTGCCGACGTCAACCGTGAGTTGGCCGATGCGGTGCTGGAGGAAGCGGCGCGCTTCGCCGAAACCGTGCTGGCACCGCTCAACAAAATTGGCGATGAAATCGGCTGCAGCTTCGACAAGGCCACCGGCGATGTCACGCCGCCGCCCGGATTCAAGCAAGCCTTCGATACGTTTGTCGAAGGTGGCTGGACCGGCTTGACCAATGCTCCCGAACATGGCGGCCAAGGCATGCCCGCGCTGCTGGGCGGTGTGCTGACCGAACTGGTGGATTCTGCCAATCTGGCGTGGGGCAATTTCCCCATGCTCAGTCATGGCGCGGTGAAGGCGCTGGAAACCTATGGCGAAGCCTGGCAGCAGGAAGTCTTTCTGAAGCCGCTGGTGGCAGGCCAGTGGACCGGCACCATGTGCCTGACCGAACCCCATTGCGGCACCGACCTCGGTCTGCTCAAGACCCGCGCCGAACCGCAAGCCGATGGCACCTATGCCGTCACCGGTACCAAGATCTTCATCACCGCCGGCGAGCATGATCTGGTGCCCAACATCATCCATCTGGTGCTGGCCAAACTGCCGGATGCACCGGCCGGCGCGAAAGGCATTTCGCTGTTCGTGGTGCCCAAGTTCAAGGTGGCCCGCGATGGCAGCGTGGGCGCGCGCAATGCCGTGCGTTGTGGCGCGATCGAACACAAGATGGGCATTCATGGTTCCGCCACCTGCGTGATGAATTTCGATGGTGCCGAAGGCTATCTGCTGGGCGAGCCGCACAAAGGCTTGCAGGCGATGTTCGTGATGATGAACTCGGCCCGCCTCGGCGTGGGCGTGCAAGGTTTGGGGCTGTCTGAACGCGCTTACCAGAACGCCCTGCGCTATGCCCGTGAGCGCCTGCAATCACGCGCACTCACCGGCCCGAAGTGCCCCGACAAACCGGCCGACCCGCTCATCGTGCAGCCCGATGTCCGGCGCATGCTGCTGTCGCAAAAATCGCTGGTGGAAGGCGGCCGCTTGCTCAGCTTGCATGCCTATTCGCTGCTGGATGTGGCCGAACACGCCAGCGACCCGGCCGAACGCGAACGTGCGCATACCCTGGTCAGCTTCCTCACCCCGATCTCCAAAGCCTGCCTGACCGAATGGAGCATTGAGAACACCTACAACGCGCTGCAATGCTTCGGCGGCCACGGCTACATCGCCGAGCACGGCATGGAGCAATACGCCCGCGATGCCCGCATCACCACCTTGTACGAAGGCACCACCGGCATCCAGTCGCTGGATTTGATCGGCCGCAAAACCGCCGCCACCCAAGGCGCGGGGCTGAAGTTGTTCCTGGGTGAAGTGGAAGCATTCGCCAAGCTGCACGAAGGCGATGCCGCACTGGCCGAGTTCATCGGACCGCTGCGCAGCAAATGCCAGGAATGGGGCAAGCTCACCATCGAAACCCTGACCCGCGCCGCCAGCAACCCGGACGAATTGGGTGCTGCCAGTACCGACTATCTGTTCTATTCCGGCTACGTGGTACTGGCCTACTGGTGGGCACGCAGCGTGGCCGCCGCCAATGCCACCAGCAAACCGCAAGCATTCAAGGATGCCAAGCGCGATACCGCCCGCTTCTACTTCGCCCGCATGCTGCCGCGCACGCTGGCCCACAAGGCCGCCATCGAATCCGGTGCCAGCCCGCTGATGGCATTGCCGGATGCAGGCTTCGGCGCCGAGTAACCGCCGCATGTCCTTCTCCCCACGCTGCGTGGGGAGAAGGTGTCCGCAGGGCGGATGAGAGGCCCCATCGCCATATCCAAACCGTCATCAAAAGCGTATAAGCTGGTTTTCCGATGGAGACCGATACAGCGCTCGTACGCCCGGCCCATACCGGCGATGATTCCGCTCACCTGTGCGCGGACGGGTTTGTTTCCCTTGCCGCAGGCAACCCGGCATTTTCCTTTGCACCTGCTCTGCGCTTTCTTGGTCTGGATGCGCACGGCCGCGCTTTGGACTGGCTCAGCTGGCAAGACGCGACCTGCCTGTATGCCCGGAATGCCGTGGCGTGGACGCTGGGCGAGCCCTGCCTTGCCGTGCATGGCGGCATAAATCGCAACAGCGGCCTGCGCAGCCAGATTCTGCTGCACCCCATCATCGCCGCGCGCGGGCATGTGCGCCCGCAGGCGATGGATCCTACGCCAACCCTGACCAATCCCGCGCTGTTTGCCCGCGACCAATCCCTCTGCCTGTATTGCGGTCGTCAATTCCAACGTCATGCGCTCACCCGCGACCATGTGCAGCCAACCTCAAAAGGAGGCCGCGATGTCTGGGAAAACGTCGTCACCGCCTGCGTGCACTGCAATTCGCGCAAGGGCAACCGCACGCCGCAGCAAGCGCAGATGCCGCTGCTCGCCATTCCTTATCGTCCCAGCTGGGTTGAGCACCTGATTTTGTCCAATCGCAATATCCTGGCCGACCAGATGGCCTTCTTGCGCGCGCAATTGCCAAAACACCCACGGCGGTCACCGATTGCACCATTGCAGCGGTCGTGAGCACAACTCCATGACCTCTTGCCATTGACGTGGAGCCGCTGCTTGGCAACACTGCCCACGGAAGTCACAGGAAACGATGATGGCGCTGACGCTGGGTACCACCGGAATGGATCGCAAAACGGAAGCCGAAGTGCAATCGGCTTTCAAGATTGCCAATGCCGAAACCGGCCATCACTGGACCTTGGTCGATGGTGATAACGCCGACTACGTCCTGATCGACATGGACAGCTTGTACGGGCCGATGAGCTGGCTGCGGCTGCATTCGATGGGGCGCAAGGT
>DAORUL010000003.1:0-12937 GCA_035433165.1 Thermomonas sp.
GGGCGCAAATTTGCCTTGTTCCCCGGTTCGAAATTGGCATCCAAGCCGCCGCCGTGGGTGCTTTCGGCCAACCTGCTGGATACCGAGAAAGTCTGGGCGATCACCAATGCCGCCATCGAGCCGGACTGGGCGATCGCAGAATTGCCGCATCTGCTGGCGCGCCGCCAGCACGACCCGCATTGGTCGCGGGCGCAGGGGCGCGTATTGGGCAGCGAGCAGATCAGCCTGTTCGGGTTGGTGCTGGCGCCAAAGAAGCCGGTGCACTACGGCGCACTGTTCCCCGAGGAGAGCCGCGTGATCTTCGTGCGCGAGGCGCTGCTCACCGGCGAGATCAACACCCGCAGCGCCTTCCTCGCCCGCAACCTGCGCACGCTGGAGCTGGCGCAGCAGGAGGAAGCCAAGCAGCGCCGGGTCGGCCTGGTGGTGGACGAGGACTGGCAGGCGCGCTGGTACCTGGACCGGCTGCCGCCGCACGTGCACAACGCGCAGGCGCTGGATGCGTGGTTCGGCAAGTTGTCGAAGGACGAGAAGGCCGCGCTGGAGTGGTCGCGCGACGACCTGCTGGTGGCCGACCAGGCCGACGCGGCGCGCTTCCCGGCGTACATTGCGCTGGGCGATGCGCGGCTGGCGGTGCAGTACCGGTTCGAGCCGGGCGCGCCGGACGACGGCATGACGGTGGCGGTGCCGTTGCATCTATTGAATGCACTGGATGCGGCGCGCTTGTCGTGGCTGGCGCCTGGGTTTGTGGAAGACAAGGCGACGGCATTGATCAAGACGTTGCCGAAAGTCATTCGGCGCAATGTCGTGCCGGCCCCCGAATTTGCGCGGGCCTTCGCGGATGCGTTTCCGCAACCGGATGCCGATGCCATCGACGGTGCATTGGCGCGCTTCCTGAAAAAACTGTCCGGCGTGGAGATCCGTGCGGTGGACTTCGATACCGCCGCGTTGGAGCCGCATTTGCACGCCAATCTGCGCCTATTGGAGGGCAATCATGTGCTGGCCGAATCCCGCGATCTGGACGACTTGCGAACACGCTTTGGCAAGCGCGCCGCCGATGCGTTTGCGCAACATGCGGCGCAAGGGATGACCACGGAAGGCATGACCCGGTTTCCACTGCAGCCGATACCGCACGCGGTGCCCGGTGTGGGCGGCGTGCCGGCGTACCCGGCCTTGCAGGACGATGGCGCAACGGTATCGCTGCAGGTGCATGCGCAGCGCGATGTGGCCGAGCGTCTGCATCCACAGGGGGTGCGCCGGTTGCTGGCGATTGCACTGACCGATAAATGCAAACAGGCGCGCAAGCAATTGCCGGTGCAACCCAAGATTTCACTGCTGTATGCGGCGATCGAGTCGGCTGCGCCACGCAAGGATGGCTTGAAGGATAGCGACCGCTTGCGCGCCGATTTGGTCGATGGCGCGTTTGCTGCGTTGAGTGCCGATGGCTTGCTTGCAGTGCGCGATGCTGCGGCGTTTGCGCAGTGCTGCGATGCCATCGGCAAGGGCGTGTTTGCAGAAGCCATGCAGCGGCTGAAGCAGGCCGATGCGATTCTGACCCTGGTGGCCGAGGTGCGCGGCAAATTGGAATCAAAGTTGATGGGCTGGGCCAGCGCGAATCTGGACGACATGCGCGGCCAGTTGGAAGCGCTGACGCCGCCCGGCTTTTTGCGCGATACGCCGGCGCAAGCCTTGGCCGAATACCCGCGCTGGCTGAAGGCACTCTCGCTGCGCGGCGAACGCGCCCAGCGCGACCCGGTGCGCGATCAGGCGCGGCTGCTGGAACTCAAGCCGTTTGCCGATGCGCTGGCAAGTGCGAATCCCGCCGACCCCGAAGCGCAGGCGTTGCGCTGGGAGCTGGAAGAACTGCGCGTGCAATTATTTGCACAGGAATTGGGCGTGAAAGGCGGGGTGTCACCGAAACGTCTGGCCGCACGCGTGCAGCGCTTGCGAGGTGATTGATGGCTGGTGCCGTGCTGCCCTTGCGGCTACTGTAGAACGATGTCCAGCTTGCTTGCTCCCGCTCTGAACTATGCCGCCGCATTAGCGCGTTTGCCCGCCGATGCGCTGCCTGCGGCATTGGCCGGTTTCTGGCTGGCGCAAGCCGACGCCGGCGTGCCGATGCGGGATCGCGCCGATGTGTTGGCCGACACGCTGGCGATCTTGGTTGAACTCAACGCCGACGCCGAAGTGTTGGCCGCGGCCTTGCTGGACGCGCTGGTCGATGTAGAGGCGCTTGCCAAACAGGCTGCGCTGGAACTCCCGGAACGCTTGCATGTCCTGCTGGAAGGCCAGCGTGCCGCCAGCCGCGTATGGGCGCTGCACCGCGACCACGGCGGCGGCCGCAATCCCGAGGGCATGCGCCGGCTGCTGCTGGCGCTGGTGCGCGACCTGCGGGTCATCCCGATCGTGCTGGCCCGCCAGCTCTCGCGCATGCGCGCGGCCTGGCGCCTGCCGGCCGACGAGCAGCGCGCGCTGGCGCGGATGACCCGCGACATCCACGCCCCGCTGGCCAACCGGCTGGGCATCTGGCAGCTCAAGTGGGAACTGGAGGACCTGGCGTTCCGCGTGCTGCAGGCGGAGGACTACCTGCGCATCGCGCAGTCGCTGGACGACAACCGCGCCGGCCGCGAGCGTTACATCGAGGCCGTTCGCACGCAGCTGTCCGAAGCGGTGGCGGCGCAGGGCATCCCCGCCGACGTGGCCGGACGGCCGAAGCACATCTACAGCATTTGGAAAAAAATGCAGCGCAAGGCGCTGCCGATTGAAGAACTGTACGACCTGCGTGCACTGCGCGTATTGGTGGATGACCTGCCCACCTGCTATGCGGTATTGGGCTTGGTGCATGCGTTGTGGGTGCCGATCCCCAGCGAGTTTGATGATTACATCGCACGCCCCAAACCCAATGGCTATCGTTCCTTGCATACCGCCGTGATTGGTCCGGAAGGCAAAACGGTGGAGGTGCAAATCCGTACCCGCGAGATGCATGCGCAGTCGGAGCTG
This sequence comes from Thermomonas sp., assembly GCA_035433165.1. Lineage (GTDB taxonomy): Bacteria > Pseudomonadota > Gammaproteobacteria > Xanthomonadales > Xanthomonadaceae > Thermomonas. The sequence goes on from DAORUL010000003.1 coordinate 2,998, forward strand.
GGTGTGGCGGCGCACTGGCGCTACAAGGAAGGCAGCAGCGCCGGCGGCGCGGCGATGGACAAGCGCATTGCATGGATGCGCAACATGCTGGAGCAGGCGGCAGATGCCGCCGGGGAAGGTGATGCGGTGCCGCTGCAAGGCATCGACAGTGACCTGATCGAAGATCGCGTGTACGCGTTGACGCCCAAAGGCGAGGTGCTGGATCTGCCGCAAGGTGGCACCGTGCTCGACTTCGCCTATGCCATCCACAGCATGGTGGGCCACCGCTGCCGGGGCGCAAAAGTGGATGGCCGCATCGTGCCGCTGACCCATGCGCTGCGCACCGGTGAGCGCGTGGAAATCCTGACTGGCAAAGTGGCGGAGCCGCGCCGTGACTGGCTGCAACAAAGCGCCGGCTTTCTGGCCAGCAGCCGTTCGCGCGACAAGGTACGGGCCTGGTTCAACAAGCTGGACCGCGCCCGCAATCTGCAAGCCGGGCGCGAATTGCTGGACCGTGATTTGCGCCGGATGGGCCTGCTGCACGCGGAGTTGACGCCGGTGCTGGCGCGCTTCAACGCGCAGACGGTGGACGACCTGCTGGTGCTGGTGGCGCTGGGCGACGTGGGGCCCAACCAGGTGGGGCGGGCCCTGCTGGATTTGGAAAAAGCCGCACAAGAGCCCGAACCCGGCATTCCTTTGCTGCCAAGCAAGCCCGCGCCACCGGCCACGCCTGGCAGTGGTGCCGTCACCGTACAAGGCGTGGACAACTTGCTGGTGCAGGTGGCCCGCTGTTGCCAGCCGCTGCCGGGGGAAGCCATCGTGGGCTATCTGACCCGCACCCGTGGTATCAGCGTGCATCGCCCGGAGTGTGCTGCCTTCCTGCGGCTGGCCAGCAAGGAGCCGGCGCGGGTGCTGCCGGTGGAGTGGGGCACGCGCCGCAGCGGGCAAGAGGTCAGCGTGAACATCGAAGCCATCGACCGCAAATGGCTGCTCAAGGACATCACCACCCTGGTGGCGCAAATCGGCGTGCACGTCACCGGACTCAATACCGAACACCTGCGCGGCAACCAGGGCCGGCTGCGCGTGCAGTTGCGGGCACGGGTCAATGATTTCGAACAGTTGGGGCTGCTGCTGGCGCGGCTGGAATCGGTGCCCGGCATCGAGTCTGCGCGACGCGCATGAGCGCCCCGCGCCCGCTTGCAGGCTGGTACAGGCAATGGCGGGCGCTGCCGCAACGGTGGCGGCAACTGCTGCTGGTCTTGGCGGCCAGCGTGCTGCTGGCATTGCTGGCGGCACTGCTGCTGCACAATGCGCTGGGACGTTGGCTATGGCCGGATCCGCGCTATGACGCGCTGCGCCAGCGCGCCGAGCTGGCCTTGCAGGCCGGCAAGTTAAGCGCCGCCGATGGCAGCGGTGCGCGTGAATTGTTTGAGGCAGCGCTGGCGCTGCAGCCGGATCAATTGGAAGCGCGCGAAGGCTTGGAGCGCGTGGCGCAAGCCGCAATGGCGCGTGCCGATGCGCAGATTCGCGCAGGCCACGCCGCGCAAGCACAAGCCGCACTGCAGTTGGCGCAAACACTGCAAGCCCCACAGGCGCGTATCAATGCGCTGCAGGCACGCTTATCGGAGATCCCCACGCGGGCGGACAGCATCGAGCTGCTGCTGCAGCGTGCGCAATCTGCATTGGCGCAAGGGCAGTTGGACGATGGCCCTGACGCGGCATTGGCGTTGTATCAGCAAGTATTGCTGCGACAACCGCGCAATCAACGAGCGTTGGATGGGCGCGAAGATGTGCTGGATGCGCTGACCCAACCTGCTGCAAACGTATTGGCCGGGGGTGATTTGATCCAGATCGCCGCATTGTTGCAGCGGGTCGAGGCCGCCGATCCGGGGCACCCGGTGCTGCCAGCATTGCATGCAGGACTCACCCGGGCGCAAACGCGCCGCAATCAGCAGCTGCAACACCTGCTGCACCGCCAGCAATGGGAGGCAGCGGTGCAGCTGTGCCAACCCTTGGCGGTAGCACCAACCCTGCCATTGCCAGAATTGTGCGAAAGCGGCTTGGGTGATGCACTGCTGCATGCCGCCAATGTGGCGATTGCGGCATCGCGCTTTGATCAAGCCCGGCGGTTGTTGGCGCTTGCCGAACTGGCCGGGGTTGCCACTGACCGCCGTCAGCAAGTTCAACGCAGTCTGCAGGCGGCCAGCCGCAGCCAAACCCAACGCCCGCAGGTGGTGACTCCGCAAGGACGTGCGAAAGTGACCAGGTTGCTAACTCAGGCCCAGCACGCGCAGGCGCGAGGTCATTGGTTGACGCCCCCTGGAGAGAGTGCCTGGGATCGCCTGCGCGAGGCACGTGCATTGGCCCCAAACGATCCGCGTGTGCAACATGCGGTGCAGGCAATGCAGCTGGCGGCACATGCCTGTCATGCCACGGCCATGCGCGATAACAACTTGGGGCGCGCACGCGAATGCCTGGATGCATGGCGGCAATTGGCCCCCAATGAACCTGTTTTGTTGTCCGCGCAGCGACGCTTGGCGGAGCGCTGGTTGGCGGTCGGTGATGAGCGCTTGCGTGCCGGCGATGTGCGCGGCGCACGCACTGCTCTGGAACGTGCGCAGCAAGTGGATCCGGGTGTGCCTGGCAGCGAGGCATTGGCGCAACGTTTGCAACGGATCCCGTCGGCGTTGAAGTAACTGCTATCCGTCAGCAACCTCAGTCCAAAAACAGGCGACGCAGCGTGGGCCTGGCGGACTCGAGCGAAAAATGCTGCGCCACATTGGCACGACCATTCGCGGCCAGTTGTGCCCACAGCGCGGTATCGTCATGCAAGCGAAGTACCGCCTGTGCGAAGGCGCTGGCATCGCTGGCCACCAGCACATCGCTGCCATCCTGCAGATGCATGCCTTCCACCGCACACGGCGTGGCGACCACCGGAAGGCCATGCGCCATCGCCTGATTGATCTTGCCTTTGACCCCTGCGCCGAAGCGCAACGGAGCGACCGACACCAGACAGGCATCCAGCCATCGCTGCAAATTCGGGACATGGCCGTGGATGCGCACGCCGGGCGCGGAGGACAAGGTGGCAATGCTGTCTGGCACATCTGCACCTATGCAATGCAGTGCGATGTCTGGGCGCCGGGCGTGGATCAAGGGAAGCACGTCGGCAACAAACCAGCGCACCGCATCCACATTCGGCGGATGCCGAAATCCGCCAACAAACAATAAATCGCCTCGTTTCGCCCGGCCCGGCCCAGCAGGCGCTGGCGCATGCACATTGGACAATACTTGCACTTGGGCGTTCGGCAACTCTTGTGCCAGCAGTTCGCATTCGATATGGCTGACCACCACACTGACATCCGCCTGTGCAATCAAGCCCAACTCGGCTTTGCGGGTGACTTCGGCAGCACGCAAGCCAGCGGCATCGCCAAGCAATTGCGCCGCGCGTTGTTCACGCAAGTAATGCAGATCCACGGTGTCGAAAATCAACCGGGCCTGCGGTGCAAATTTGCGCAGCAGCGGGAACAGTTCGCTGGCCACGTAATGCCGGCACACCATGACCGCATGCAGGCGCGGCCCGTGCACGCGCAGCCATGCAGGCCAACGTGGCATCGACGGTGCATGCCAAACTTCCACGCCCATCGCTTGCAATGCGCGGGTGTAGTCGCCATTGGCGCTGCGGTTGGCGGGCACGAATAGCACATGCGCACCTTCTTCGATCAGGACTTGGATGATGTTGCGCAGCCGCAGCGAACCGGAGTCGCGATCGGGTTGCGGGGTCAGCGCATCAATGATCAGGACTTGCCGCTGCTGGCGATGCAACAACCCGGGCGTGGGGATGCTGCCAGCCGCTAGCTGCGTGGCCAGCGCTGACTGCCACTTGTCAGCAAACACCGCGCGATTGCGTACCTGCGCGGCTTTGGGCCCGCTGCCGAGATCGGTGCCGGCGCTGCTGCCTTCGTCATGTACCACCACCGCAGCGGGCTGATACAACACACGCTTGCCGGCGGCGCGTACCGCGAAGGCCAGGTCGGTGTCTTCGTAATAGGCCGGTGCATAGCGCGTATCAAACCCGCCCAGCTGTGCGAACAAGGCGTGCGGGATGGCGATGGCGGCACCGCTGAGGTAATCGGCATCACGCAAATAATTGTATTGGCAGTGTGCCGGGTCCTCCAGACGTCCGTAGTTCCAGGCGCTGCCATCGGCGAATACCACCGCACCTGCTTCTTGCAAGCGGCCATCGGGGTACACCAATTGCGCGCCCACCAGACCCGCTTCCGGGTGCTCGGCGAAGGTCGTCAGCAGTGCATCCAGCCAACCCGGTTGCGGCACGGTGTCGTTGTTGAGGAACACCAGATAATCGCCACGCGCCAGTGCGGCACCATCGTTGCAGGCGGCGATGAATCCGCCGTTTTCACGGCGTGCAAGCAGGCGGATACCGTTGATTTGTTGCAGGAACCGTAGGGAGTCATCCGGTGAGGCGTCATCCACCACGATGACCTCGAGCGGTGTCTGTGGCGGGTGCTCGGCCAGTGCACGCAGGCAGGCCAGGGTATGGGTCCAAGCGCCATAGACCGGAATAATCAGGCTGACCTGCGGCTGCGCTGCGCTGGCGATTCGGAATGGCGCAAATGGGATCGACTGGGGTGCATACAGTGCGCGGACACTGGGCATTGGACGCTGCAAATGCAGTGCAAGCCGTTGCGCACTGGCGGCCAATCCGCGTGTGCGCAAGCTGGCGAAGCCACGTCGCCACAATCCCTGCGCGCGCTGCCACCAGAAGCGCGCTTCAATCAGGATCGGCATGTGGCTGAACTCCTGCACAAGAATGGGGGAAAACCGCACATGTAGGCAGCGAAGGCTGCGCTAGACTCATCGTTCATTGTCGCATCCCGCGACCGAATACCCGCCAATGCCCCGTATCCACGACGAAGACGACGATCTGAACGATGCAACCCCCGCAGCCAGTGGCGCCGACGGAACCCGTTGGCGGCGGCAACTGCTGATTGGAGGGCTCGCGGCCACGGCGCTGGTGCTGGGCTTTCTGATCCCCTATCTGCTGTATCTCAATCATGAAGTGGGCGAGCGATTCGGTCAGCTGCGTTGGCAGATTCCTACCCGTGTGTACGCACGCCCGCTGTTGTTGCGGCAGGGTTTGGCGATGGACGCGCCTACTTTGAAGACCGAGCTGGATGCCGCCGGCTATCGGCCGGGTGATGGTCGCCGTGCAGGGAGTTATGCGCACAACGGCGCAACCTGGGCAATTTCCAGCCGTGGCTATGACGACGTCGATGGCCGGGTCGCCCCGATGGCGTTGACGGTGGTGTTGCAAGGCGATCAAGTCACGTCCATTCGCGACAGTGCTGGCCGTCGCAATCTGCGCAGTGCACGTTTGGATCCGGCGCGGATTGCAACGCTGTATGGCCAAAACCAGGAAGAGCGCAGGCTGGTGCGGATCGAGGAAGTGCCCGAGCTATTGGTCACCGGTCTGCAGGCGGTCGAAGATCGCGACTTCAATCATCACATCGGGATTGATGTGGGTGGCATGTTGCGTGCCGTTTTCGTCAATGTGAAATCCGGTGGCGACACCAAGCAAGGTGCCAGCACCTTGACCCAGCAGCTGGCGCGCAGCGGGTTGTTGGGGATCGGCAAAGAACAAACCTATAGCCGCAAGTTCAAGGAAATCTTGTACGCCTTGCTGCTGGATGCGCGCTACGACAAGCGCACCATTCTGGAGGCGTATTTCAATCAAGTGGATCTGGGTCAGCGCGGCTCACAATCCATTCGTGGGGTTGCTGCGGCGTCTGAATTCTGGTTCGGCAAGGAGTTGCGCGATCTGTCCACCGAACAAATCGCGCTGATGATTGGCATGGTCAAGGGGCCGTCCTGGTACAACCCGCGGCGCAACCCGGAGCGCGCCACCGAGCGGCGCAACTTCGTGCTGGGTGAAATGCGCGAAACCGGGCTGATCAACGATGCCGAATACCAGCGTGCCAGCAAAGCTCCGCTGGGCGTGACGCCCAATGCCGGCAATCTGGCCGCCAATCGCTTCCCGGCGTATGTCGATCTGGTGCGCAAACAATTGGCGCGCGATTACCCGGCCGACCAACTGTCCGGGGCCGGCTTGTCGGTGATGACGGGGATGGCACCGTCTGCACAGGGCTATGCCGAAGCGGCGGTGGAGCGCACGCTGAAATCGTTGAGTGTCAAAGGCCGCCCAACCCTGCAATCCGGGCTGGTGGTCACCGATGTGCATAACGGCGATGTGCTGGCCGTGGTCGGCAGCCGCGAATTCACCGAAGCCGGTTTCAACCGTGCGGTGGATGCGCGCCGGCCGGTGGGTTCGCTGCTCAAGCCGTTCGTGTATCTGCTGGCATTGGCGCAACCGGATCAATGGTCATTGGCCAGCCCGATCAGCGATGCCCCCATCAGCGTGGGCTTGGGCAAGGGGCGCAATTGGACACCTGGCAATTCCGATGGCCGCAGCCATGGCAGCGTGGCCTTGATGAGCGCGTTGGCGCAAAGCTACAACCAAGCCACCGTGCGCTTGGGGATGCAAGTGCAACCACAGCGCTTGGCCAGCCTGATGCGGACATTGGCCGGGATCGAAGCGCCTCCGCAGCCTTCCTTGATTCTGGGTGCGGTGGATCAAAGCCCGTATGCCATGGCGCAGCTGTATCAATTTCTTGCCTCTGGCGGTGAAATCCAGCCGCTGCATGCGGTGCGCGGCGTATTGGATGCGCAAGGTCACGCCATCAAACGTTATGACAGCGATGCGCCGCCGGCACAAAAGGGCGATGCGGTCGCGGCAAGGCTGGTGGGCAATGCGCTGCAATACGTCGTCACCTCGGGCACGGCGCATGCACTGATGCGGGATGGCCTGGGTCGGCTGGCACCGGCCGGCAAGACCGGCACCAGCAATGACGGTCGCGATAGTTGGTATGCCGGCTACACCGGCGACCAGCTGGCGGTGGTGTGGGTGGGCAATGACCAAAATCTGGCCACCGGGTTGTACGGCGCCACCGGCGGGATGCGGGTGTGGTCGGAGATCTTCCAGCATCTGCCAAGCGCGCCACTGCGCCTGTCCGATGACGGCATCGATTGGCGCTGGATCCAGGACGGACAGAGCACCGACCCCGGCTGCCCGGATGCACGCCGCTTCCCGTTCGTGGCCGGCTTTGCACCGGCTTACCAGCCCTGCCAGTACGCGCCACCGGTGGAGGTGGACGAATTCGGCAACCCGATCACGCCTGCGCCCGACGATGGCAGCAGCAACCCGCTGGAGCGTGCGGGTGAGGCGATCCGCAATTTCTTTGGCGGCGGCGACCCAGCCAAGCAGCCTGCACCGGCAGATCCGCCACCCCGGCCCACGCAATGACGTCGGCACCACCCTCAAGTACTGCCAGCGATCCCGCAGGCAGTTCCAGACTGGGGCGCGCCACCTGTTCGGCGCTGGCTGCCGAGTCGGCATTGGCACAGGCATTGCCAGGCTTTCACCCACGCCCCGCCCAGCAGCGCTTGGCCGTGGCCATAGCGGATGCCTTCGAAGGGCGGCAATTGCTGCTGGCCGAAGCGGGAACTGGTACCGGCAAGACCTTTGCCTATCTGGTGCCGGCGCTGTTGTCGGGGATGAAAACCATCATCAGCACCGGTACCCGCGCGCTGCAAGACCAGCTTTATCAACGCGATTTGCCGCGTGTGCGCGATGCCTTGGGGATTGGTTTGAAATCGGCACTCCTGAAAGGCCGCGCCAATTACTTGTGCCGCTATCGGATGGAGCAGGCCAAGGGCGAACCGCGTTTTCAAAGTCGTGAACAGGTTTCGCAATTCCAACGCATCGTGGCCTGGAGTGGGCGCACCCATAGTGGTGATTTGGCGGAAATGGATGCCTTGCCGGAAGACTCCCCGCTGTTGCCACTGGTGACCTCCACTACCGATAACTGCTTGGGCACCGACTGCCCATTCTGGGGTGACTGTTTCGTGGTGCAGGCACGCCAACGCGCGCAAGCCGCTGACGTGGTGGTGGTCAACCACCATTTGCTGCTGGCCGATCTGGCGTTGAAGCAGGAGGGCTTTGGCGAAATTCTGCCGGGCGCACAGGCTTTTGTGATCGATGAGGCGCACCAGCTGCCGGAACTGGCCGCACAGTTTTTTGGCGAAGGCATTGGTGCGCGGCCGCTGGTGGAATTGGCGCGTGACGCCATCGGCGAATGCAAGGACGTATCCGGTGCACTGGCTGCGGTGCAGGCCCCCGCGCAGGGTTTGGAGGCGGCTACCCGCGCCCTGCGCGCGGCGATGGATCACTTGCCGGTGCGCGGCACGGCGTGGCGGGCGTTGGATGAGGTGGATGTCGAGCCGGCACTCCACACGCTGCTGGACGCATTGGTACATCTGCAAGCGGTGCTGGAACCTTTGCGGCAAGCGGCACCGGGGCTGGATGCTTGTCATGTGCGTGCACATGACCACGCATTGCGGCTGCGGCGCTGGTTGGGAGAAAGGGGGTCAGGTTCACTTTCCTCTCAGCTTTCTCAGGAAAGTGAACCTGACCCCCTTTCTCCCCTTTCCGTGCATTGGTACGAACTCACCCCGCGCGGGTTTCGATTGCAGCGCACGCCGCTGGACGTCTCGGCCCCGCTGCGCGCGCATCGCGAGCAATCCAACGCGGCGTGGGTGTTCACCTCGGCCACACTCGCGGTGGAAGGGAAGTTTCATCACATGGCGCAGCGGCTGGGGATCGAACAGGCGCACGAGTTGATCGAGCCCAGTCCCTTCGATTGGGATCGCCAAGCGTTGTGCTATTTGCCTACCAACTTGCCGGAGCCTGCAATGCGCGACTACGGGCAGGCCATGCTGGCGGCGGTGCGGCCGGTATTGCAGGCATCGGCTGGGCGTGCGTTCTTGCTGTTTGCCTCGCATCGCGCGCTGCGTGAAGCCGCCGAAGCGCTCAAGGATGCCCCGTGGCCATTGTTCGTGCAGGGCAGTGAGCCGCGCCATGTGCTGTTGCAACGGTTTCGCGAGTCCGGCAATGGTGTGCTGCTGGGCACCGCCAGTTTCCGTGAAGGCGTGGATGTGGCCGGCGATGCCTTGAGCGTGGTGGTGATCGACAAGCTGCCGTTTGCCGCACCCGACGATCCGGTGTTTGAAGCGCGCCTGGATGCCATCCGGCGTGCTGGCGGCAACCCGTTCCGCGACGAGCAATTGCCGCAAGCGGTAATTGCGCTCAAGCAGGGCGCGGGTCGCCTGATCCGCACCGAAACCGACCGCGGGGTGTTGGTACTGTGCGACCCAAGGCTCACCCAGAAGTCGTATGGCCGGGTATTTCTGGAGTCGTTACCGCCGCTGCCCATCACGCGTGCATTGGCGGATATTCAAGCCTTCTTCGCCACGCCCGCGCGGGTTTAGCCCACCGGCGAGCCATCCGGGTTGTGGTCGATCATCCACAGCCCCGCCCATAATTTCAGATCCAGCTCGAAGCCTTCGGCTTGCTTGCGCATCAGCCACGCCGGCGCTTCGCTGCGCGGCACCGCGTGCACGATGATGTCCTCGCCATCCACCCCGCCGCCATCGCCCACCCGCACCAGCTCGAGGGCGCGCACGAAGGCGATGCGTTCGTTGCTCATGCCCGAGGACGTGGGGCCAATCAGCAGCACGTCCACCTTGCCCGGCGACCAGCCGGTTTCCTCGATCAACTCGCGGCGTGCGGCATCCATCAAGGTGTCTTGCGCGTGGTCATCGCCCACCAAGCCGGCCGGCATTTCAATGGTGCGTGCACCCAACGGAATGCGGTATTGCTCGACAAACAGCACCTCATCGGCCGGCGTCACCGCAATCACGATCACCGCCATGCCTTGCCCGTGGGTGCGCTCGCACGATTCCCAATGACCAATCCGCACCAGCCGCAGCCATTGGCCTTCGTACAGGGTTTGTTTGAGATTGCTCATGTCCCGATGCTAACGCAGGC
>DAORUL010000003.1:13037-43169 GCA_035433165.1 Thermomonas sp.
GTCATCGGGCCGAACTTCACCCAGTCGGCCAGGGCGTCGAGTTCTTCGGCATCGCCGCTGCCACGCGCAAAGTCACCCTCGGGCAGCGGCGCATGCAGGGCAATCGTGGTCAGCTGCCGCCACAGCAGCGCATGTTCGCGCTGCTCGCGCAGCCGCAGCGCCAACCCCGCCGCGCCACGCAAGCGCAGGAACGGGATTTCATCAATGCGCGCCAGCAGCGCATCCAGGTTGCCAAAATGCGCCAGCAGTACCGCTGCCGATTTCGGGCCGATACCGGTGACACCGGGAATGTTGTCCACCGCATCGCCGGTCAGCGCCAGATAGTCGGCCATCTGCTGCGCATGGACACCGTGACGGGCCTTCACCCCGGCAGCGCCCCAGCGTTCGCGCTTGGCGTAGTCGTATTGCTCATCGCCATCGCCCAACAGTTGCGATAAATCCTTGTCGGCCGACACGATGACACTGCGAAACCCATGGCTGCGTGCGCGATGCACCGCACTGCCGATCAAATCATCGGCCTCGAAATCGGCATGCGCCAAGGTGGTCAGCCCCAAGCCCTGACACAGCGCCTTGCACCACGCAAATTGCCGGCGCAGCTCCGGCGGGGCGGGGTCGCGGTTGGCTTTGTAGGCGGGATACAAGGCATTGCGAAAACAACTGTCCAGCGCTTCATCGAAGGCGATGGCGATGTGCTGCGGGTGCTCGCGTTCCAGCAAATCCAACAGGAAACGCGCAAACCCGTGCACCGCATTGGTGGGCCAGCCATCGGCATCGTGGAATTCATCCGGCATCGAATGCCAGGCGCGAAACACGTACAACGAGGCATCGACAAGATGGAGAGTGCGAGATGACATGATGAAAAATCCGTAAGCGCAGCAAGCTGGCGAGAGCGTCGGGTGATTCGCATAGCCGCATTGCAGCGGCGGAGCGAACACCCGGCGCTAGGCGCCAGCTCAAGCATGATCGAGGCGATGGTTGGCGTGTGCGGCCCAATCGGCAAGCAGCGCCGCCGCATCCGGCCGCTCCCGCTCAGGCACTGCCACCATCGCGGTGCCGATGGCAATGCTGCCCACCAATTGCTCGTCGACAGCCAACCCCAGCGTTTGTTCCAGCAGTGGCCGGTCATACGCCGGCCAGCCGGTCAGCCACTGCGCGCCGAAGCCTTCGGCGTGCGCGGCCAGCAGCAGTTGAAAGCACACGCATGCGGCGGAGGAGAATCGTTCGGATGCCGGAATTTTTTCGTCCTCGCCCAACTGGGCGATCACCGCGATCGTGATGGGCGGCACGGTGAAGCGACTGCGCAGTTTTTCGATGACGGCAGCACCCGCATCCGGCTCAAGTTGCAGCAGCCGCGCCTGCACCGCATCGGCCAATCGTGTGCGGGCATCACCCGTGATCCGCAAGAATCGGAACGGTACCCGCTTGCCGTGATCGGGGACATGCACCGCGGTTTGCAGCATTGCCAGCAGCTGCGCCTCGCTGGGGCCGGGCGCGGCCAGCTGGCGGGTGGGAGTGGAAACCCGGCTTAGAAGGGCGTTATGGGTCAACATCAGCAATCATCATTGCGAGGAGTCGCCATGGTAGCGGTAGGATGCAGGGATCGAGACAAGTTTGGGGATGCGCAATGGCGGTGATCGTGGGCGTGGCACGGGAAACAGCAACCGGCGAGCGCCGGGTGGCATTGAGTCCGGAAACCTGCAAGAAGCTGGTGGCCGCCGGTTGCACGGTGCGTATCCAGCCGGGCATTGGCGCCGGGGCGTACTTTGCTGACGCCGCTTATGTCGATGTGGGTGCGCAGTTGGCCGAGGATGCCACCGCCGCCGCCGATCTGGTGCTGTGCGTGCAGTCGCCGGAGCCTGCCGCCATCGCCGGATTGAGGCACGGCACGGTGCTGGTGGGCAGCTTGCATCCCCAGGCCGATGCGGCGCGGAGCGCAGCCATCCAGACCGCGGGCGTGGTGGCATTTCCACTGGAGCGCCTGCCGCGCACCACCCGCGCCCAGGCGATGGACGTGCTCAGTTCGCAGGCGGGCATGGCCGGCTACAAATCGGTGCTGATTGCCGCGCAACTGGCCCCGCGCTTTTTTCCGATGCTCACCACCGCGGCCGGCACCATTCGCCCGTCGAAGGTGCTGATTGTCGGTGCGGGCGTGGCCGGCTTGCAGGCCATTGCCACCGCCAGGCGTCTTGGCGCGGCGGTGGAAGGCTTCGACGTGCGCCCGGAAACCCGCGAGCAAATTGAGTCGCTGGGCGGCAAATTCCTGGACTTGGGCGTGTCTGCCGCCGGCGAAGGCGGCTATGCGCGCCAACTCACCGACGAAGAACGCGCCCTGCAGCAGCAGCGGCTGGCCGATCACCTGAAAGGCATCGATGTGGTGGTGTGCACCGCCGCCGTACCGGGCCGGCCTGCGCCGAAAATCATTACCGAGGCGATGGTGGCCGGCATGAAGCCGGGCAGTGTGGTGGTGGACCTGGCCGCCGAAACCGGCGGCAATTGCGCCCTGACCCAGCCCGGTCAAACCATCGAGTCCGCCGGTGTCACCATCGCCGGGCCGCTGAATCTGGCCTCGATGGGCGCCCAGCACGCCAGCGAAATGTACGCCCGCAACGTCTTCAACTTCGTCAGCCTGCTGCTCAAGGACGGCGCGCTGCACTTCGACTGGGGCGATGAGCTGCTGGCCAGGAGCGTGTGGCCGGAACGGGTGGAAGCGGACGCTACGAAGGCGTAAATGTCTTCGAAATAGCCCGGTGGGTTGGCATGCAGGAACAGCGACGGATTGATTCGGACCGCTGCTGACGCGTGCAGCGTATTGCCATCATCACGGTTTGGATGGCGGCATCGGTGCCGGCGGTGCCGGGTGCGCCTTGACCCATTCGCTGCGCTGCGGCGGGGTCATCTGCTGCCATTTGCCCATAAAGGCGCGGCGGTCTTCCTTGCTCATTCCATGCACGAAATTGAACACGGCGCGCGCGTGGTCGCGCTGTTCCGGGGTCATGGCTTCCCAACGTTCCATGCCGCGACGGGCGTGGTCGCGCTGCGGCGGGGGCATGTCTTTCCAGCGCTTGGCGTATTCCATGAATTGCGGGCGGCGCTCGGGTTCGCGGTTCCAGCGGTCACGCACCGGGGCGATGAGCAGTTCGCGCTGGGCCGGGCTGAGTTGCTCCCAGGCCGGCATGACCTCTGCCGGCGGCGGCGCGGGTTTGCTGTCTTGCGCGTGGATTGCGAAAGGGGCAAGCGCCAAGCCGGCGAGCAGGACAAGGGTGTTGATGCGGGTGGTCATGACTTACTCCATTGCCAGTTGGCGGGTTTCCGAAGCACCCAGCCAAGCGTAGAAATCGGGGTCTTCTTCCAGCGCGGCGTTGCCACGGGCTGTTGCGGATGCGGTGGTGGCTTGCTTGGTAATGGCCACCGCCGCAGTGGTGGCAGGCGACAACGTGGGCTGCGACTGCGGGAAAAACTGCACGCCGACCGTCAATGCACACACCGAGGCGAATGCGGCTGCCGCCAAACGCAGGCGGTGGCCGGACTTGGCGATGCCGTTGCCACGCAGTGCAGCATTACGGCGCTGCGCCAGTTGCGCCTGCACCTGCGGGGACAGTTGTGCCAACGCGGCAGCATGGCGCGCACGCAGGTGGGTGTCGAAGTTGTCTGTGTTCCCGTTCATCGGAACGCCTCCAGTTGTTTCTGTAATGCCTCGCGTGCGCGTGACAAATGGGTTTTCACCGAGCCTTCGCTGCAGCCCATCACGCGGGCGGTAGCGGCGACGTCCAATTCTTCCAGCACACGCAAGGTGAAGGCCTCGCGCTGGCGCGCCGGCAGACTGCGCAGGGCGTTGCTGATCTGCTGCCACGCCTCGCGGCTGTCATGGTTGCGCGACGGGTCTGGCGTGGTATCGGCCCAGTCCACCACATCGCCGTCCTTGCCGGTGCTGCCCGGCAACAACCAGCGCAGGCGAAACAGGCTGCGCCGCTGCATATCCGTCATCTTGTTGCGCAAGATGCTCCAAAACAGCGGGCTCCATTCGGATGCCGGATGATCGCGGTAGGCCAGCATTTTCAGCATCGCCTCCTGTACCGCATCCAGTGCATCCTCGCGATGACGCAGGCCCAATTCGGCAAAGCGGAAGGCGCGTGCATCAATCCCGCGCAAAAACGCTTCCAGCGTTGTTGGCAGGTCAGGTTCGGCTGCGAGCGGCTCGGTCTTCACCGGCCCAAGCTTAGCGGGGGACAGCAGCAACATGCGGATCCACGGTGGCTGACCGGGCGGAATTGTCACAGTCATGCTGCAAACGCATGGGCTGCTATCCGGTTGACATGGCATCTGGCCGCTCGCCGTGTTTATGATGCAGGCAGACAACCCGGGAGGGGTATCGTGGGCGACGGCTTTGTGGCGCTGTACATCTTCATGCTGGCGGCAATCGCTGGTCATGTCATCATTTCGCGGGTGCCGGTAATTCTGCATACGCCGCTGATGTCGGGTTCCAACTTCATCCACGGCATCGTGCTGATTGGCGCGATGGTGGTGCTGGGCGAGGCGAAAACGCCGCTGGAGCAGGCGCTGGGCTTTGTGGCGGTGCTGCTGGGCGCGGGCAATGCAGCCGGTGGCTATGTCGTCACCGAGCGCATGCTGGAGATGTTCAAGGCCTCGAAGAAGCCCGGGGGCGCGGCATGACCGAGCTCCTGGTGAAACTGAGTTATTTCATCGCTGCCACCCTGTTCCTGCTGGGTCTGCAGCGCATGGCCAGCCCGAAGACCGCGCGCAGTGGCATCCAGTGGGCCGGTACGGGCATGTTGATTGCCACCGTCACCACCTTCTTTCTGCCCGGGCTGCACAACATCGGCCTGATGATTGCGGCGATCGGGATTGGCGTGGGCCTGAACTGGGTCTGGGGCAAGAAAGTCGCGATTACCGACATGCCGCAGATGGTCGCGCTGTTCAACGGCATGGGCGGCGGCTCGGCAGCCGCGATCGGCGCGGTGGAGCTGGTCAAGCTGGCTGCGCAGCCGGGTGCGCATCAGGTGGCTGGTTTCGTGATGACGACCACCAATGACGTCACCACCATGCAGCTCAACGTCGGCATGCCGTTGGCGGTGGTCGGTGCGCTGATCGGCGCGGTGTCGCTGACCGGTTCGATCATTGCCTGGGCCAAGCTCGATGGGCGCATGGACAAGCGCTACACCTTCCCCGGCCAGCAGTACTTCAATACGCTGGTCGCGCTGGCGGCGGTGGTCTCTGGCGTGATGGCGCTGGCCACGCTGGCGCTGCCGTGGATCATCGCCTTCTTCGTGCTGGCGCTGGCGCTGGGCGTGCTGATGACGCTGCCGATCGGCGGCGCCGACATGCCCGTGGTGATCTCGCTGTACAACGCATTCACCGGGTTGGCGGTGGCGTTTGAAGGCTATGTGCTGGGCAACGAGGCGCTGATCATCGCCGGCATGATGGTCGGCGCGGCCGGCATGCTGCTGACCCGGCTGATGGCCAAGGCGATGAACCGCAAGATCAGCAATGTGCTGTTCTCCAACTTCGGAGGCAGCTCGGCGGCGATGCAGGAAATTGGGGGCTCGATGAAACCCATCGAAGCTGCCGACGTGGCTGCGATGATGGCGTTTGCCGAGCGCGTGGTGATCGTGCCCGGCTACGGCATGGCGGTGGCGCAGGCCCAGCACAAGATCTGGGAGCTGAGCCAGCGGCTGATCGAACGCGGGGTGAAAGTGAAATTCGCCATCCATCCGGTGGCCGGGCGCATGCCGGGGCATATGAACGTGCTGCTGGCCGAAGCCGGCGTGCCGTATGACCTGATCGCCGACATGGACGACATCAACCCCGAATTCGCGCAGACCGACGTGTCGCTGGTGATCGGTGCCAACGACGTGGTCAACCCGGTGGCCAAGACCGACCCGGCCAGCCCGATCTACGGCATGCCGATTCTGGATGTGGTCAATTCCAAAAACACCATCGTCATCAAGCGCGGCAAGGGCACGGGCTTTGCCGGCATTGAAAATGCGCTGTTTTATGCGGATAACACCCGCATGTTGTATGGCGATGGGGCCGAAGTGGCCAGCGCTTTGGTCAGTGAGTTGAAGGCGTTGGACGGCGGCCACTGACCGCACCCAACCACGCCGCCAGTGCCAAGCTGGCGGCGTACAGCGCAATGTCTACGCGGTCGGTGGCCAGCTGCACCAACAGCCACGCATAGTCCGGGCCGATTTTCAGCGCCGCTTCCCACGGCCGCATCCCCAGCGATTTGCCCATCTGGCCACCGGCAATCAAGCCATTGGCCAACGCAATCACGCCGGCAGTGGATGCCAGTGCCAGCAACATGCGGGAGGCATCTGCAGGCCAGCGGCTTAGCCGCAGCAGCAGCACCATATCCAGCGCGGCGAGCAGAGCCAGCCAACTGCAGGTGCGATCCAGGCTCAATGCCAGCAGCAACCAGCCGGCGGCAAACCCAGTGGCACCGAGGACGAGCAAGGGCAGGGCGTACCAGCGTGGGCCGGACTCCGGGGGGGTGGGCATCGGTCGGCTGATCGAAGTCAAAGGAATGGGGAATGATCCCATTGCAACGGCTGACGGGCAATTGGATTGGGACTAGAATGGTACGGATTCGATTCCCAGCATCCTCTCTATGTACTCCCGCAGTAGCGAACCCGTCCGTTTTGAGCGCGATTGCGCCGCCGTTCTAGTCCCGCAGGGCGATGAAGTGACTTTGCCAGCCGGTACCGTGGGCTATATCACCCAGGCGCTGGGCGGTAGCTGGACGGTGTTTGTGGAAGGCAATTTGATGCGCATTGCCGGTGAAGATGGTGATGCCATCGGCAAGCAGCCCGCCGAACCGCTGGCGCTCCCCGAGGGCGCGACAGATGAAGACGTGGAGCGCGTGGTATGGGAGCAGTTGCGCACCTGCTTCGATCCGGAAATCCCGGTCAATATCGTGGATTTGGGCTTGGTCTATCTGGCCGAGTTGTATCCACCAGAAGGCAAGGGCGATGGCCGCGGGGTGCGCGTGCGGATGACCTTGACCGCGCCAGGTTGCGGCATGGGGGATATTTTGATCGACGATGTGCGCTGCAAGCTGGAAAAAATCCCCACCGTGATCGATACCGATATCGAACTGGTGTTTGACCCGCCGTGGAATCAAAGCCTGATGTCGGATGTTGCCAGGCTGGAAACCGGGATGTTCTGACGCCACGTCGGCGTGGTGGCAGGGGTGCTGGTCGCAAATTGGCCCATCGGGTCAGCACCGAAGACTTGTGCAATGCAAGAAATCCGGGTCATTTGAGGTCGCGCACAGCATGTTTTGCTGCATTGCACGATTGTCACCTTGCCGCGTAGCGCCAATGCCGATGCGAGGCCTGTCTTCTTCATTCCATCTTGTCATGTGCGGATGACAAATAGTTTTTGACGAAACCTCCGGGCTGCGCGTGAAGATCCCGCGTCGCTTCCGGATGTGGGGTCTGTCAGCGATAACAACACGTTGCCACGCAGCGGGTCACCGCGGGGGAGCTGCGGCGATTGCCGGCTGCGCAACGTTTTCGATGCATGTCGATGTCTCGCCTTGCCGCTGCTGCGGCAAGCCACGCACCCTAGGGGAAATTTCGAATGAACCGTTTTTGCTCACGCAACACGCTGGCTGGCGCAATCGCACTGTCGCTCATGGCGGCTGGCGCACAGGCTGCAACCCGTACCGATCTTCAACAACGCGATCTCACCCAGGCGCGCCAGCAGTACCAGTCGCTGCTGGCCAGTCAGGGGCAGGTTGGCATCGAGATGGCCAACCGTCGTCACGCCGCACTGATGGGGGCCGGCGGAAACACCCATTTGCTGATGCGTGCCAACCGGCAGGTCGAGAATGGCGAGCGCAACTATCGCTACGATCAGACATGGCGCGGGATTCCGATCTTTGGTGAGAACCTGGTCGTCACCGAGGATGCGCAGGGCAATGTGCGCACGATGTTCGGCAACCTGATTTCCGGTTTGGATCAGGACATCGTCAGCACGCGACCGGCGATTACCGCGGCGCAGGCGCTGGTTGCGGGCAAGCGCGCAGGCTTGGGCAATGGCATCGCCGGAATGCTGACCAGCAACGAAAGCAGCGATGTCGTGGTGTTTATCGATGATGCCGGGGTGGGGCATCTTGCGTACAAGGTCAGCTACTTTGCCGATTCGCAGACGGCCGGGCATGCAACGCGCCCCACCGTCATGGTGGATGCGCGCAGCGGGAAAGTGCTCAAGCAGTGGGAAAACCTGCAGACCGGCTCCTTGATCGGCACCGGCCCCGGGGGCAATGCCAAGACCGGCAAGTATGAGTACGGCAGCAACACCACTACCCATCCGTATCTGGATGTCACCAAGAGCGGCACCACGTGTTCGCTTAGCAATACCCAGGTCAAGACCGTCAATCTCAATGGCGGCACCGCCGGCAGCACCGCGTTTTCGTTTGCCTGCCCGCGCAATACCGTGAAGTCGATCAACGGTGCCTATTCACCGATGAATGACGCGCACCGTTTTGGCAGCGTCATTTTCGGCATGTACAACGCCTATATGGGGCAGAACCCGCTGACCATTCAGCTGGTGATGAAGGTGCATTACAAGACCAGCTACGAAAATGCGTTCTGGAACGGCACCGCGATGTACTTTGGTGATGGTGCCAGCACGTTCTATCCGCTGGTCAGCCTGGATGTGACATCGCATGAGGTCTCGCACGGCTTCACCGAACAAAATTCGGGGCTGACCTATTCGGGCATGTCGGGTGGCATGAACGAAGCCTTCTCGGATATGGCTGGCGAAGCTGCCGAGTACTACGACCACGGCAGCAACGACTGGCTGGTGGGTGCGCAGATCTTCAAGAGCACGGGTGCGCTGCGCTATATGTGCAACCCGCCGCAGGACGGTGGCTCGATCGATAACGCCTCCAAGTACAAGAGCACGATGGACGTGCACTACACCTCCGGCGTTTACAACAAGGCGTTCTGCCTGCTTGCCAAGACCTCGGGCTGGACCACCAAGAAAGCGTTCCAGGTCTTTGCGCGTGCCAATCGCGACTATTGGACGTCAGGCAGTACCTTCAACCAAGGCGCGTGTGGGGTCGAAAAGGCGGCGACGGCGCTGGGTTACACCAAGGCCAGCGTGACCGCGGCGTTTACTGCAGTGGGTGTGAAATGCGCCTGATCTGATGCGTGCTCGAGCAAAACAGGGCGGCCCGAGCGTTGGCCCGCCAGCAATAGCAAACCCCGACAAGCGTCGGGGTTTGCTGCTTCATGGCAGCAGGACTCGGGGGCTTAAAGCGGATGGCCTGCGCGATTCTGGTGATTCGCCGGGCGGTGGCAGAACATGAACGCACTCTTGCCACAGTGACCAATTTCCCAGGCACGAATTGTCACAAGCTGACAAATTTCGGCAGCGCACAGCGATGTTGCGATGCGGCATCCAGGCGGGATGTGAGCCAGTTCACTTTTGTGATGACGCCTTAATATCAAACAAATAGTTACTTTAGTGACTGATTCTCAAGTGATTTTTGTTTCTAATAACCTTTGGTTATTGTGACATAACGCATGGTTCTTGACTTTGCCATCAATGCGTCGGAATGTCCGCCATCGCTTTCGACACCGTTCAGGTTCAGGGCGCTGTCTGATGTGCAAAAACATGGCGATTCACGCTAGGGGCACGCAGGCTAGATGTCGTTGTTTCGTTCGAAACCGCAGCCGCGGAAACTCAACCAACAACCCAGGGGTAATGCCAAGTGAATCGCTTTCGTAGCACCAGCATGCTAAGTGCCGCCATCCTGCTCTCGCTTTCCGCAGTCGGTGCCCAAGCTGCCAACCGTTCCGATCTACATCAGCGCAATCTCAATCAGTTGCAGCAGCAATACCGGTCGTTGTCGGCCACTCAAGGTATTGCCGCAACTGCGCACCGCCGCCATGAGCAGTTCATGGGTGCTGATGCCAGCAACACCCTGCTGATGCGCAGCACGCGTGCCGATCGCGGTGTGCGCAACTATCGCTATGACCAAGCATGGCGTGGCATTCCGGTCTACGGACAAGGCGTGGCCGTGAGTGAAGATAGCGCGGGCAATGTCCGCGGCATGTTCGGCAGCTATGTGTCCGGATTGGAGCGCGATATCAGCACCACCAAGCCGGCCTTCAACAGTGCCGCAGCCTTGGTTGCCGGCAAGCGCGCCGCGCTGGGCAACGCTATTGCGGGGATGCAAAGCCGCAACGAAAAATCGGATCTGGTCATCTTCATTGATGACGCCGGCAAGGGCCACCTGGCCTATGCCGTCACCTTCTATGCCGATTCATTGGCCGGTGGCAAGCCGACCCGCCCGATCGTGATCATCGACGCGCTGAATGGGCAGGTCATCAAGAAGTGGGACAACCTCCAGCACACGCTGGTGGGTACCGGCCCCGGCGGCAACGCCAAGACCGGGCAGTACGAATACGGCACCAACTACGGCTATCTGGACGTCACCCAGAGCGGCACCACCTGCACCATGAACAATGCGCAGGTCAAGACCGTCAATCTGAACAATTCCACCAGCAATGCCAGCACCACCGCGTTCAGCTATACCTGCCCGCGCAACACGGTGAAGGCCATCAACGGCGCGTATTCGCCGCTGAATGACGCGCACTACTTCGGCAGCGTGATCTTCAACATGTACAACGCGTACATGGGCATGAACCCGCTGACCTTCCAGCTGGTGATGAAAGTGCACTACAAGACCGGCTATGAGAATGCGTACTGGGACGGCACCGCGATGACCTACGGTGACGGCGCCAGCACGTTCTATCCGTTGGTCAGCCTGGATGTCTCGGGCCATGAAATCTCGCACGGCTTCACCGAACAGCATTCCAATCTGACCTACTCGGGTCAGTCGGGTGGCATGAACGAAGCGTTCTCGGATATGGCCGGTGAAGCGGCCGAGTTCTACAGCCGCGGCAGCAACGACTTCCTGGTGGGTGCCGAGATCTTCAAGGGCACTGGTGCGCTGCGCTATATGTGCAACCCGACCCAGGATGGTGGCTCGATCGACAATGCGGCCAACTACACCAGCAGCATGGACGTGCACTACACCTCTGGCGTCTATAACAAGGCGTTCTGCACCTTGGCCAAGAAGTCCGGTTGGGATACCAAGAAGGCCTTCCAGGTGTTTGCCCGCGCCAATGCCAATTACTGGACGGCCAGCAGCACTTTCAACCAGGGCGCTTGCGGTGTTGAAACGGCGGCTACCGACCTTGGCTACACCAAGGCCGATGTCACCAGCGCGTTCACTGCGGTGGGCGTGTCCTGCGCAGGCGGCGGTGGCGGCGGCGGTGGCAGCACCGGCGGCACCCTGACCAAGGGTGTCACGGTGACCGGCCTGTCGGCTGCAACCGGTGGCGAAGTGGTGTACACCTTGGCGGTGCCGGCAGGGGCTACCAACCTGGCGTTCACGATGTCGGGCGGTACCGGTGATGCCGACATGTACGTCAAGTTTGGCAGCGCTCCGACCGACAGCACCTACGATTGCCGTCCGTACAAGTCCGGCAATGCAGAAAGCTGCTCGTTTGCTTCGCCGTCCGCGGGCACCTACTACGTGCGCATGAAGGCCTACTCGGCATTCTCCGGCGTCAGCCTGCTGGGTGACTACACCACAGGTGGTGGTGGCGGTGGCGGTGGTAGCTCTTCGGTCAATCTGCCGTCCGTCAGCAAGGGTAAATGGTCGTCGACCTACACCTTGGCTGTCGCCGCTGGGAAGACTGCGACAATTTCCATTGCCGGTGGCACGGGTGATGCGGATATGTATGTGAAGGCAGGCAGTGCGCCAACCACCAGCAGCTACACCTGCCGTCCGTACAAGACGGGCAATAGCGAAACCTGCACCCTGACCCCGACCAGCGCGACCACCTACTACATCAAGGTGTACGCATACGCGGCATTCAGTGGTGTGGTGCTGTCCACCAGCACCAACTAATCAACCCTCAGTAGTGACGTGTTGATCTTGGACCCCGGCTTCGGCCGGGGTTCTTTTTTTGGACGCATACAACGTGCAGTCACTGCACGATCCCGCCAGGCTGGTGGGATCTTGTGTTGCGCCAGCAGAGCTCAGCCCAATGGTTCGAAGCGGTTGGCTTCCACGTTTTTGCGCACTTTCAGGGGGTCCCAAATACGCCCGTTCATGGCGATATACACGCCACTGGGAAGCGATTGCACCGCGCCAATCGCGCAACCGATATTGAATTCGGCATCCGAGCCGCGAAAGCGCGCCGGGCTGAGCGCACCAGTCATCACGATGGTCTTGTCGGGGATGCTTTGCAGCACTTTGCCGGTGGCCACCATCGAGTCGGTGCCGTGAGTCACCAGCACATGCCGGGTGGGCTGGGCGGCAATGGTGGCGCGGATCAGTTCGCGGTCGGCATCGGTGATGTGCAGCGAATCCTTGCGCAGGATCGGAATGACGCTGAAGCGGAAGGTGACCCCCAGCTCGCGCAGGATCATGCCGATTTGCGGGTCACCAATCTGGTAGTCCGACTTGTCGTCGAAGTAGATCTTGTCGATGGTGCCGCCGGTGGTGACGATCAGTAAATTGTCCATAAGCCCATTTTCCGACAAAACGGCTGCGCTTACAGCATCGGCGACGTCATTTCCAACAGCGCCAATAACGGATTGAGCAGTGCGCCATAGGCCAGCGCACGGGCTGCAGTGGCGCGCAGGGGTTGCCGCACTTGCGCGGCGCTGGCCGTGCGGACGCTGCGTGGGCTTTCATGGAAGGCGAGGCAAACCGGATCGAATAGCAGCCCGCAATGCGCCAACAGTGCGCGGATCTGCGGTTCCGGCGCATCCAGCAGGGCTTCGTAATGCTGCAAATGGATGCGGGTCGGGTCGCGTTCGCGGAAGCGATCCATCGCATGTTGGCAGTGTTGCATGTAGGTTGCGATATCAGCCAAGGTGTTGGCGAAATGTGGTTGGCTGTAGAACTGCTGCTTGAAGCACGACCACGCGGTTTCCAGCGGGTCGCGGCGGGTCTCGATCACGGTGGCACCGGGCAGCATGGCGCGCAGGATGCCGGCGTGTTTCCAGTTGTCCGGTTGCTTGTCGGTCATGCGCGGGTGGTGTTTGCGCCAGCGTGCGGTGCGCTGCAGGTAGGCCTGGCCAAGGCGCTGCCAATCCTGTGCACTGGCTTGCGGCACCCATTGTGGGTATGGCATGCCGCGCCGCTGGGATTCTTGTTGCAGCACGATGCCCAAATCCGGCAATTCACTGGCCCCTTCCACAGCGGGGTGTGCGGCCAGGATTTGCTCGAACAAGGTCGAGCCCGAGCGGGGTAGCCCGACGATGAAAATGACCTCCTCACCCAAGTGCGGATCCACCGGTGCGGGCAGCTGTTGGCTGGTTGCCAGGGCCTGCTCCACAAAGCGCGTGAAGGCATCTGCGCTCCACGGTGTCAGCCGCTGTTGCAGCGCATTGGCCGCGGAAAATGCTGCCAGCGCGGCGCTGTGCTGGCCACGGTCTTCTTCCAATTTGCCCAGCGCATGCCCCATCGCAACCTTGTCGGTATCGGCACTCTCGCGACGCTGCAGTTGCGTGCGCAGGGCGCGGGCATCGGTCTCGGTCAGTGCCACGGTTTTGATATTGGACAGCCCGCGCCACGCATCGCCACAGGCTGGATGCACGGCCAGCGCGGCGCGATAGTGCTGTGCCGCCTCGTCAAAGCGGCCGGCATGCACCAATGCATCGCCCAGCAAAATCCTGGGTGGCAGGGCTTGCGGGGCCAGTGCAACGCCCTGGCTGAGGGCGGCAATCGCCGCATCGGTATTGCCCAGTTGCTGATGATTGCGGCCCAGGTTGAACCACGCCATCGCATGCTTGGGGTCCAGCGTGGTGGCGTGTTGCCAACAGGCCAGCGCGGCGTCGATATCGCCCAATGCTGCCTGCACGCTACCCAGGTCGCTATGCAGTTGGGCATCGTCGGGGCGGATGCGCAAGGCCTGTTGCAAGCTGGTCTGCGCCAGCGCCGGGCGGCGCGTTTGCAATTGCACGATGGCCAGATAGCGCAGCGGCTCGGGATGGTTTGCCGCCTGTTGGCAGGCTTGCAGCAGCAGGGATTCGGCACGGCGTGGGTCGCCATCACGCAAGGCGCGTGCACCGGCATGCACCGTGGCGATGATGGCCTGCGGCAGGCCTGCCATGCGCGGGTCGATATTCACGGCGCAGCCTGCTGCTTGGCGCGACGGGCGCGGTAGCCGGGCAGGCAGGCGGCATGGATCACCAGCAGCGCCAGCAAGGTTTCAGCCGCGGCCCAGCCGCGGCTGGCGGGGGCGGCCCATAGCAACATCACACCATGACTGAACCACAACAGGGCAAACACTGCGGCGATAAAGCCAATGCGTGGCCACTGGCGCAGGGCCCCCAGCGCAAGCAAGACCGGCGGGGTGGCAAATGCCAGCAGCCCCGCCAGCGGTTGCGCATGTTGCAGTGACCAGACGCCGTACATCGCCGCCAACGCCAGTAGTGCGGTGGCCAGATAGCGTGCGCTGGTCATGGCTGCAACCGCTTGGCAAGCGTGGCCACCCGGCGCCCCAGCGCGCGCGCAAGCTGGGCCTCATCCTCACTCAGCTCCGGGGTGTCTTCTATCCCCGCCACATGGCTGGCGCCATACGGCGTGCCGCCGCTGCGGGTGGTATTGAGCGCGCTTTCGGTAAACGGAATGCCGGCAATCACGCAGCCGTGGTGCAGCAAGGGCACCAGCATGGTCAGCAAGGTCGATTCCTGCCCGCCGTGCATCGTCGCGGTGGAGGTGAATACCGCCGCAGGCTTGCCTACCAGGGCTCCGCTGGCCCATTCGGCACCCAGCGTATCCACAAAGTATTTGACCGGTGCGGCCATATTGCCAAACCGGGTCGGGCTGCCCAGCAGCAGGCCGGCGCATTCGGCCAGATCACGTTTATCCACATACGGCGCACCGTCTTCGGGTTCCGGTGGGGCGGCGGTTTGGGTGATTGGCGCGACCGGCGGCAAGCTGCGCAGCCGCGCTTGCATGCCGTCCACTTCGCCAACGCCGCGGGCAATCTGGCGCGCCAGCCGTGCCACCGACCCGCCGCGGCTGTAATACAACACCAAGATTTCGGGCATGGGCATGCGTTTGAGTGGGCAAGTGCGCAGGATAGGGCATGCGGCGCCATCGTGGCATCGGTTAGTCTTGCCCGGATGGAACCTCTTGATTCCCTGTATCGATGGAGCGAGCGCCTGCGCGACCCGGCCCGTGCCGGCAGCTTTGGCCGCTTCGTGCTCAAACGATTTTTGGGCGATCGCCTGTTCGAGGCATCCGGTGCGCTGTCGTACACCACCGCCTTTGCATTGGCGCCGTTGGCGATGGTGGTGTTTGGTGTGCTGTCGGCGTTCCCGGTGTTCGATGCCTGGAGTGTCAAGCTCAGTGACTATATTCTGGCCAACTTCGTGCCGCGCGCGGCGCAGGCGATTTCCGGCTATCTGACCGATTTTTCTGCCAATACCAGCAAGCTGACCACCGCAGGCGCACTGGCCCTGATCATCTCGTTGCTGGTCACGCTGAACAGTGTGGAGTCAATTTTCAACCGGATCTGGCGGGTGCCCACGGTGCGCCCGAAAATCGGCCGGTTCCTGGTGTATTGGACGGTGTTGACCTTGGGGACCTTGGTTGCAGCCACCAGTTTGGCACTGTCCACGCGGCTGTTTGCGCTGGCCATTTTTGAAACCCTGGCGGGGCGTTGGCTGGAGGCGCTGATGTTGCGGCTGGCACCGATGGCGATTGAGCTGCTGGCGTTTGCCGCGGTGTTCAAGCTGGTGCCGCACCGCACCGTGCTCTGGCGGCATGCGTTGGCGGGCGGCATGTTGTCGATGCTGTTGTTCGAATGCGTGAAATCCGGGTTGGGCTTGTATCTGGACAGCTTCGATTCCTACCAGAAGATTTATGGCGCGGTGGCGCTGATTCCCATCGTCATGCTGTGGATTTTTCTGGGTTGGGTGTCGATCCTGTTTGGTGCGTCGTTTGCCTCGTCGATGTCGGCGTTTCGCTATCAACCCAAGGATCTACGCCTGCCGCATGGCCATGAATTGTTCGCTTTGCTGCGAATGCTGGGCCGGTTTCAGCAAGCACGTACCAGTGGCAAAGGGTTATCGGGGGAGCAGTTGCGCCAGTTGGAACCCAGCCTGACCGACAGCATGGTGCAAGAGCTTTTAGGCAAAATGACCCTGATCCATGTGGTGCAGCGCACCGAAAGTGGCCACTGGTTGCTGGCGCGCGACTTGCAGGATGTCAAATTGGCGGAGTTGTACGAAGCCGCGCAATTGCGCGTGCCGCTGTCCGAAGCGGCGGTGGCGCAGACCGGAGATGCCCTGGGGAATGCGGTGGCAATCACCATGGCGAATTTGCGCTCGCCCTTGCAGGACGTGTTGCAGCAAAGCGTTTCCAGCGTGTATGAAGGGGTTTTGGAAGAATGAAGATTGCCTGCTTGTATGGCTTTGGAGCGGCATTGCTGCTGAGTTTGGCGGCCTGTCAGCCGCAGCAAGGCGGGTCTACGCAAGGTGCGACCACGGCAGCCCCGCCCACGCCTGCCACCGTTACGGCACCGGCGGCAAACCCGGCCGTTGCAAACACGCAGCACCCAACGTTGCGCGTCACCACGTTGAGTGGCACGGCGTGGGACCTGGGCCAGCAGCGTGGCAAATGGGTCATCGTCAATTACTGGGCCACCTGGTGCGGGCCGTGCCTGCAGGAAATGCCGGAGCTGTCTGCGCTGGCGGCGATGCGCCCGCATATTGCGGTGATTGGACTGGCTTACGAAGACAACACCGTCGAGGATTTGCGGACCTTCATGCAAGCCCATCAAACAACCTATCCGATCGCGCTGATTGATGTGTATGACCCGCCCAAGGATTTCGGCGCGCCACGCGGCTTGCCCACGAGTTGGTTGATTGCACCCGATGGCAAGCTGATGCGCAAATACACCGGCCCGGTGACGGCACGCATGCTGGAAGACGACATCGCCAGTTTGGGTGGGCCCAAGGCCGGTTGAACAAGCTGGATAGCCTGTCCGGCGGGGGCTGCCATTTCCGTTTCTCTTGCATGACGAACACGCTTGTTGGGCGATAGGGCTGGTTTGGCCAGCTTGATGTGGAACAATCACCGCAGGGGACGGATCCGGATATCGCATGATCGGCAAGTTCATCGGAGAGTTGAAGCGTCGCAACGTATTGCGTGCGATGGTCTTGTACGTCGGTGCGGTATGGGCTTTGGCCCAAGGAATTGCCCAGCTGGGACCGGAATTGGGTGCGCCCGCAGCGGCAACCCGCTGGTTCCTGATCGCCAGCGCCATTGGCTTCCCGCTGTGGGTTTCGTTTTCATGGTTTTTCGAATTCACCTCCGAAGGCATCAAACGCGAAAGCGAGATCGAACCGGAGGCGCGCGCCAATCAATCGCATCGGAAGGTCGATTTGATCATCATCGGCGTGCTGGCCATCGCGGTGGTGCTGTTGCTGACCGACCGACTGGTGGATCACAAGGCCGAGGGGCCGATGCCAGCAGCAGCGGTTGCCACCGACAACTCCATCGCGGTGCTGCCATTCGATAATGAAAGCGGCGACAAAGACCAGCAGTATTTTTCCGATGGCCTATCGGAAGGCTTCATCATCGCGCTGACGCGCTTGCAAGGCATGCGCGTGATTGGACGCAATTCCTCATTCCAGTTCCGCGACAGCAAGGACGACAGCCAGGCCATCGCGCTCAAATTGGGGGTGTCGCATTTGTTGGAGGGCAGCGTGCGGCGTTCCGGCAACACCGTGCGCATCAGTGCCAGTCTGATCAAAGCCGCCGATGGCAGCACCGTATGGGCAGACAGTTTCGATCGCCCCTACAAGGATTTGTTTGCCCTGCAAGATCAAATCGTGGGGCAAGTGGCGCAAGCGCTGCAGGCCAAATTGCAGCCGCCGCCGCCTGTGCAGGTGCAGCAGGGCGATCGCCCGCCCAGCGGCAATCTGGATGCCTACAACACCTATCTGAAAGCGCATTCCAGTACCAGTGCGGAAGAGGCACTGAAGCTGTACGACCACGCCATCGAGTTGGATCCAGACTATGGCCTGGCCTATGCGATGAAGGCACGTACCTTGATCGATAACGTATCGGGCGGGCTGACCGGCAAACAGGCCAGCGATGCATTTGCCGATGCCGATGCCGCCGCCACCAAAGCCTTGCAATTGGCCCCCGACTTGGCAGCGCCGCATGTGGCACGCGGTTGGCTGTTGATGCTGCGCGACTTCAACTGGAAAGACGGCGAGGCCGAGTTGCGCAAAGCGGTGGCGCTGGCACCGGAAGATGGCGACGCGCTGTATCAACTCGGGGTGGCGCGTGCCAGCCAAGGCGATTTGACGCAGGCGGTGGAGCTGACCCGGCGGGCACTGAAGCTGGATCCGCGTAATGCCAACTGGTACCGCTGGTTGGTGGCCTATTTGATGCCGCTGGGGCGCTTGGACGAGGCCAAACAAGCCATCGGCAAGGCGGTCGAGCTGGAGCCGCGCGCCATCTACAACCACCATCTGCTGGCCATCATCGAAGTGCAGCGGCGTGACTTTGCGGCGGCACAGAAAGCCGCCGAAGCCGAGCCTGCCGGCCCGTGGCAAGACTTCGCCTTGGCGCTGGCGGCACAAATTGGCAGCAACCGTGCCGATGCCGATGCGCGGCTGCAGGCGTGCATCCACGATCATGCCGAAGGGTGGGCGTTCCAGATTGCGCAGGTGTATGCGGTGCGCGGCGAACCGGATGCCATGTTCGAATGGTTGGGGCGCGCATGGCAAGCCCGCGATCCGGGCATGCAGGCGCTGCTGTACGACGCCTTGTTGCTGCGCTATCGCAACGACCCGCGTTATGCCGCGTTGGCCAAGCAAGTGGGTTTGCCGTGGCCGCCGGCCACCGCCACGCCTGTGGCTGCGATCAAACCTTGAACGCAGGAATCGGTTCCAGCGCGCCGTAGTGTTCGCGTGCGGGGGGGGCGGCCAGCGGCGGAAAGGTGATGGCAGGCGCGTCGATACGGGTGTCGGGGAGGCGATCCAGCAGGTTGCGGATCAGGCTGAGCCGGCCCAGTTTCTGATCGTTGAAATCCACCAGCGTCCACGGCGCGTGACGGGTATGCGTGGCATCCAGCATCGCCTCACGCGCCTCGGTGTAGGCGCGGTAGCGGCTGCGCGCTTCCAAGTCGATCGGCGATAACTTCCAGCCTTTGAGCGGATCATGCAGGCGGTCAGTGAAACGCTTTTCCTGCTTTTCCTGATCGCAGCACAGCCAGTATTTGAACAACAGGATGCCGTCATCGACCAACTGCTTTTCAAACAGCGGCGCGGCTTTCAGGAACGCGGCCACCTGCGTGTCGCTGGCAAACCCCATCACCTTTTCCACCCCGGCGCGGTTGTACCAACTGCGGTCAAAAAGGACGATCTCGCCTGCTGCCGGGAGTTGCTCCACATAGCGCTGGAAATACCACTGCCCAGCCTCGCGTTCGCCGGGTTTGGGCAGTGCGACCACGCGGCATTGGCGCGGGTTGATGTGTTCGTGGATGGCCTGGATGGCGCCGCCCTTGCCGGCAGTATCGCGGCCTTCAAACACCACCACCAACCGCTTGCCGGTGTGTTGCAGCCAGCGCGCCGCATTCGCCAATTCCACCTGCATGGGCTCCAGCAGGGCTTGGTACTGCTCGCGTTTGAGCTTGCTCATGCTTTCTTGCGCCGCGGTGTGGCTGGCGGTGCCGGCTGCATGCTGCGCGCCACTTCCAGCAGCGCACCCTGTTGGCGCGTATTGAGACTGCGATAAGCGGCCAGCAGCGCGTGCTCGCCCTTGCTGCGTGCAGGATCCAACGTGGTGGCGATCTCCGCCAGCAACGCGCCGGCGGGTACCCCGAAGGTGCGCGCCAATGCGTCGATTTGTTCCTTGCCCGGAATCTTGTCGCCTTTCAGCCACGCATTCACGGTACTGATGCCGGCTTTGGGGATGGCCGTGGCAAGGTCGGTGACGGTAATGCCGCTGGCTTTGCTGAGCAGTCGCAGGGTGGCGTCGATCGACATCCGGAAGAATCCTTGTGCGGCCGGGGATGATCGAGTGTAGATCGCTGCGTGCCGGTGTGCACGCGGGCCAGGGATGCCTCAGTGCACGCCCGGCTCAAAGCTCAGCGAGTACCACTGGGTGGCGTCTTCGCGCCAACCGGCGGCGCGGTACAGGGCGCGTGCGGCGGCATTGTCGGTGGCGGTTTCCAGTGCAATCCCGGTGGCGCCATCGGTTTTGGCGAATTCGGCGGCCGCCTGCAACAGGCGGTGGGCCACGCCAGTGCGGCGCGCGCTGGCATCCACATACAGATCATTGAGGATCCACAGCTTGGCAGTGCGCACCGAGGAAAACATCGGGTACAGCTGGACGAAGCCCACCAGCGCGTTGCCGCGGCGTGCCAACAGCACCATCGACTCACCAAAGCGCAGACGCTCGCGCAGCCATTTGCGGCTGCGTTCAATATCCGGTGCTTGGCCGTAGAACTGGCGATAGACATCGAACAATTGCGCCAATGCGTCCAGATCGGCGGGGCCGGCGCGGGTGATGGTGGTGTCTGTCATGGCTGTGCTCGATGTTGTGGGCGATCAGGCTTCGCGCGCCAGTTGCGCCAGTGCTTCGGCTTGCTGTTCTTGCTGCAAGCGGGTGATCAAGGGGGACAGCGCGCCTTCGATGATGGCGGGCAAGTCGTACAGGGTGAGGCCCTCCACGCGGTGGTCGGTGATGCGGCCCTGCGGGAAGTTGTAGGTGCGGATGCGCTGGCTGCGGTCGCCACTACCCACCTGCAATTTGCGCTCGGCGGCGGTGGCGGCGGCGCGTTTTTCGATCTCGGCTTCCACCAGCATGGCTTGCAGGCGTTTCATCGCCTTGTCGCGGTTGGCGTGCTGGCTGCGCTCGGTTTGCGATTCCACCACCACGCCGGTGGGGACGTGGGTGATGCGAATGGCCGACTCGGTTTTGTTGACGTGCTGCCCGCCGGCACCGGACGAACGGAAGGTATCCACCTTCAAATCCGCAGGGTTGATCACAACGGTGCTGTCCTCGCCAGCCTCCAGCGCAATGATGGCTACCGTGGCAGCGGAGGTGTGGATGCGGCCTTGCGATTCGGTGGCCGGCACGCGCTGCACGCGATGGGTGCCCGATTCGTATTTCAATTGGGCATACGCGCCGGTACCTTCCACCCGCGCCACCACTTCCTTGTAGCCGCCGTGTTCGCCGGGGTTGGCCGATTCCACCTCGACCCGCCAACCTTGGGTTTCGGCATAGCGCGAATACATGCGAAATAAGTCGCCCGCAAAAATCGCCGCTTCATCGCCCCCCGTGCCGGCGCGTACTTCCAGATACAGGCCGCCATCGTCACGCGCATCTTTCGGAATCAATTGCGCCAGTAGCTCGCCTTCCAAGTGCTGCAGGCGGGTGTTGGCGGTGTCGATTTCATCGGCTGCCAATTCGCGCAGTTCAGGGTCATCGCGCAGTGCTTGCGCAGCGGCCAAGTCGGCACGTGCTTGTGCTTCGGCGGCCAAGGCATCGACAACAGGCTGCAAGCTTGCAAATTCACGCGAAAGATTGCGAAAGCGCGTTTGCTCGGCGGCCACCGCCGGGTCGGCCAATAAGCGTTCCACTTCCTCGCGCCGTTCCAGCAGCGCTTCCAGTTTGCGGCGCAGGGCAGGGGTCATGCGTCGCGGCTGCCGGTGTCGGCGCCCGGGAATAATTTTTCCACGGCGCGGCTGAGCTCGGCATCGCCGCTGCGGGCGGCGTCGCGCAGGGCCACGGTGGGCGCGTGCAGCAGGCGGTTGGTCAAGGTGTGCGCCAATAATTCCAGTGCTTGCTCGGCAGGCATGCCGGCGGCCAGTTGTTGCTTGGCTTTGGCCAGTGCGTCGCTGCGTGCATTTTCGCCATGTGCACGCAATTGCAGCAAGGGTTGTTGCTGGCTGCTGGCGCGCCATTGCTCAATGAAGCGGGCGGTTTGCAATTCGATGATGGCTTCGGCTTGTTCTGCGGCTTCGCGGCGGCTGCGACGGTTGTCTTCGATCGAGCGTTCCAGATCATCGACGGTGTACAAAAACACATCGCGCAGGCCCGACACATCGCTGGCGATATCGCGCGGCACCGCCAAATCCAATAGCAACATCGGCCGATGTTTGCGCTGCCGCAACGCATGCTCCACCTGCTGCCGGTGCAGGATCGGAGTGCGCGCGGCAGTGGCGGAAATCACCACGTCGGCTTCGGCCAGATGCTTGTCCAGCTCATTCAGTGGCAAGGCAATACCGCCGTGGCGGCTGGCCAATTCCTGCGCATGCGCCAAAGTGCGGTTGGCGATCAATAGCCGCTGCACCTTGGCATCTGTCAGATGGCGCGCCGCCAGTTCGATGGTTTCGCCGGCGCCAATCAGCAGTACGCTGGATTGATCCAGCCGTGCGAAATTCTCTTGTGCCAGACGCACCGCGATCGACGCCACCGACACCGGGTTGGCACCGATGCGGGTATCGGTGCGGGCGCGCTTGGCGGTGGCAAAGGCCTGCTGAAACAACCGGTCCAACTGCCCGCCCAGCGCGCCCGCCTCACGGGAGGCAGCCCATGCCTGTTTCACCTGGCCGAGGATCTGCGGTTCGCCCAGCACCAGCGAATCCAGACCACTGGCCACCCGGAACAAGTGACGCACCGCATCGGCATCGCGATGCCGGTACAGATACGCATGCACATCGTTGCCGGCATCCGGATGTGCCGCCAGCCAGTCGGCCAGTACCTGCCCATCACCGTCGGTATGGGCATACAGCTCGGTGCGGTTGCAGGTGGATAACAACACGGCTTCGTGCACATTCGCTAGGCCGCGCAGCGACGCCAGTGCCGGGGCCAGTGATTCGCTGGCAAACGCCACCTTTTCGCGCAGGGCAACCGGCGCGGTCTGGTGGTTGATGCCAAGGACATACAAGCTCATGCGGGGTGTTGGGCAGTCCGACTCGGTGCGGGGCGAATTCGTTCAGGCGCCTGCGCTAAGCTGCGGGCCAGACCCACCATTGTACCGGCCCAATCCATGCCCATCTCGCACCACCCTGGCCTGCGCCCGCTACTGTTTGTAGCAATCCTTGCCGTCACCTTGCCTGTGCTTGCCGCGTCACGGGGTGCGCTGCCGGCCCCGGCTGTGGTCCGCGAGGACCCGCTGGTGGCGAGTCTGGCTGCCGAATTTGCCTTGCAGGGCGGGCAGTTGCCGGAGGCCGCACGGCAATACCTGGATGCGGCACGGGCTGCGCAAGACCCGGTGCTGGCCGAACGCGCCACCCGCATTGCGCTATTGGCCGATGAAGACGCGCTGGCCCGCCAGGCCTTGCAGCTTTGGCATGCCCTGGCGCCCGCGCCGACCCAGTCCGAGCGCATGGTGGCCACCAGTCTGGCCCTGCGCGCCGGGCAAAAGCGGCAAGCGCAGCGCGAATTGGCCGCCCTCATGGCCGAGCCGAAGGGATGGCGCGCCGGCTTGACCGCGCTGACTGGTGCAGTGGGCAAGCAGCCGGGGTTGGTCGTCATGATGCTGAACGACATCATTCGACAGGGCAGTTTGCCCAATGACCTGCAGGCGTGGCTGAGTTTTGGCGGTCTGGCACAACGGCTGGAACAGCCCAAATTGGTGGATGCCATCATCGGGCAGGTGGTGACGCGGTTCCCGGCGGAGCCCAAGGTGGCGCTGTTGCGCGCCCAACTGCTGCGCGAAGCCGGCAAAACCGAACAGGCGCGTGCAGTGCTGGCCGCGTTGGAGCCCGCAGCGCAGCAATCCCCGCCGTTGCGCTGGGCGCTGGCGGGTGAATATGCAGCGCTGGGGGATCCTGGCAAAGCCGCACAAGTGCTGGCACAAGGCGCACAAGACGATTCCAGTTACGCGCAGCGTGCGGCATTGTTGGATACGGCCAAGGACAAGGCCGGATTGGCTGCGTTGTACACCGAAGTGAAGCAAGGGGCCACCGAGCCCAGCCCGTCGCGCCGATTGCTGCTGGGGCAGTTGGCCGAATCGCTGGAGCAGTACGACGACGCGCTGCGCTGGTACGCCAATGTGCCGGGACAACAGGCGCAGGGTGTGGCGCGCATGCGTGCGGCCAATGTGTTGCATGCGATGCGGCGCCCACAACAGGCATTCGATGCGCTGCATGCCATTCAGGCCGATGCGGGGTTGCGTGACGATGATCGCCGCGATGGTTATCTGCTGGAAGCCGAGCTGCGCCTGAAGGACAAGGATGCCAGCGCCGAGCGCGATGCCTTTGCGCGGGGCCTTGCAGCGTTTCCGGACAATCTGGAGCTGCTGTACGCACGTGCGCTGATGTGGGAGCGGCAAGACCAGGTCGACAAGGCCGAGGCCGACCTGCGGCGTGTGTTGGTGATCGCACCGGATAATGTGGCGGCGCTCAATGCGCTGGGCTACACCCTGGCCGACCGCACCCAGCGCTATCGCGAGGCGCTGGAGCTGATCGATCGCGCACGCGTGGCCGACCCCGGCAATGCCGCCATCATCGACAGCTACGGCTGGGTGTTGTTCAAACTGGGCAAAGCACGCGAAGCGCTGGACTATCTGCGGCGTGCGTATGCCCTGCAAAAAGACCCTGACATTGCCAGCCATCTGGGGCAAGTGTTGTGGGTGCTGAAGCAAAAAGACGAAGCGCGCAAATACTTCGATGAGGCGCGCAAGTTGGATCCCGGCAATCGCTCACTGCAGCGCGCCTTGCAGGAAGTTGGTGCGTGAGGAGGTTGCTTGCGGCATGGGTGCTGATGAGTGTGCTGGGGGGGTGCCAGACCCTGCACACTGTGCCTTCGCAACCGCTGGCCGTGACTCCGGATGCCGCACGCGGGGCGCAACGCGCGCGCGCGCAGGCCTTGGGACTGGAGGCGGGGAATTGCCTGCAGCCGGGCTGGACGATGGCGGGTCGGATGGCGATCAGCAACGGCAAGGACGCGGGGAGTGCGCGCTTTGAGTGGATGCAAGGTGACGGCCGTTTGCAGTTGCAGCTCACCGCACCCATCACGGCACAAACTTGGATGCTGCAGGCGGATGCGCAAGGCGCGCAGCTGCAAGGCATGCCGCAAGGACCGCAACATGGCACGGATGCCGCAACCTTGCTGCGCACGGCCACCGGTTGGGATATCCCGCTGCAGGCACTGGGGTGCTGGATGCGTGCGGTGGCCGCCAGTGAGGTCGGTTTGGGGGTGGCGCAAATCCACTTCGATATGCAGTTGTTACCACAACAGATCGAGCAGGGTGGCTGGAAAATTAAGTACGGTCGTTGGCAGCTCGACCCATTCAGCGGTTTGCAGATGCCTTCACGCATCGAGGCGCAGCGCGGCAATAGCCGGGTGAAGCTTGCGATTGATCGCTGGGGGCTGGAGTGACTGGGTTTGCAGCGGATGCTGGATGGAGTG
This sequence comes from Thermomonas sp., assembly GCA_035433165.1. Lineage (GTDB taxonomy): Bacteria > Pseudomonadota > Gammaproteobacteria > Xanthomonadales > Xanthomonadaceae > Thermomonas. The sequence goes on from DAORUL010000003.1 coordinate 38,479, forward strand.
CATGGCCGGCACCGGCCAAGCTCAACCTGTTCTTGCGCATCACCGGTCGTCGTGCTGACGGTTATCACAATTTGCAAACCGTTTTCCGCCTCCTGGAATGGGGCGATACGGTGTATCTGCGATCACGCAACGACGGCATGATCCGCCGTGTCGGACCGGGTGCAGATGGCGTGGCTGAGGCAGACGATCTTCTGATTCGCGCCGCCAAAAATATGCAATCGTCGGTCAAATGCTCGCAAGGTGCGGATATCGGCATCGAAAAGCGTATTCCGATGGGCGGTGGCCTTGGGGGCGGCTCATCCGATGCGGCCACCGTGTTGGTGGCGCTGAACCAGCTGTGGCAGCTTCATCTTGATGTGGATCGGCTGGCCGAATTGGGTCTTGTGCTGGGTGCCGATGTGCCGGTGTTTGTGCGCGGACACAACGCGTGGGCCGAAGGTGTGGGGGAACAGCTCACCGTCATGGCGCTGCCGCCAGCGTGGTACGTGCTGGTCAATCCGGGGGTGCATGCCGCCACCGCCGGCCTTTTTCAATCACCGGATTTGACGCGGGACGCCAGACCCGTGACAATAGCGGGCTTCCTGTCAGGGAACGTGCTCGATAACGCGTTCGAGCCGGTGCTTCGCCGCCGTGAACCCGCCATTGATGCGATGTTTGCAGCGCTTTCCAGCATCGGCACGCCGCGCTTGACGGGTTCTGGTAGTGGTTGTTTCGTCGAATTCGCGACTCGCGAATCTGCCGAAGTAGCTCTTGCAACATTACCCACCGGCGTTTGCGCTTGGTTGGTGCGTGGTGCAGACAGGTCACCACTGCTGGATGCAGTGGAGCAGTTTCGCTAGGGGCGTCGCCAAGCGGTTAAGGCACCAGGTTTTGATCCTGGCATGCGTAGGTTCGAATCCTTCCGCCCCTGCCATCTCGTCCAGTTCTCCATTCGGCCACCGACATGCAAGACGACTCGAATTTTTTGGTTTTCTCCGGGAATGCCAATCGTCCGCTGGCCGATGCTGTCTGCCGCGAGTTGGGCGTGCGGCCGGGCAAGGCGCTCATCAGCCGCTTTTCCGATGGCGAAGTGCAAGTCGAGATTGAAGAAAGCGTGCGCCGGCAAGAGGTGTACGTCATCCAGCCTACCAATGCGCCGTCGGCTGAAAATTTCATGGAATTGCTGGTACTGATCGACGCGCTCAAGCGCGCCTCGGCGGCCAGCGTGACGGCGGTGGTGCCGTATTTCGGCTATGCCCGCCAAGACCGCCGTCCGCGCTCGGCGCGTGTGCCGATCACCGCCAAAGTGGCTGCCAAAATGTTCAGCGCGGTGGATACCGACCGCGTGCTCACCGTGGATCTGCATGCCGATCAGATTCAAGGGTTCTTCGATGTGCCGGTGGACAATGTCTATGCCTCGCCGCTGCTGCTGGCCGATATCTGGCGCACGCATGGCACCGACAACGTGATTGTGGTGTCGCCTGACGTGGGCGGCGTGGTGCGCGCGCGCGCGATTGCCAAGCGCCTCGACGATGCGGAACTGGCCATCATCGACAAGCGTCGCCCGAAGGCCAATGTGGCCACCGTGATGAACATCATTGGTGATGTGGCGGGCAAAACCTGCGTGCTGGTGGACGACATCGTGGATACCGCCGGCACCCTGTGCGCCGCCGCCAACGCGCTGAAAGAGCGCGGCGCATTGAAGGTGGTGGCGTACTGCGTGCACCCTGTGCTGTCGGGTGCGGCAATCGACAACTTGAACAAGTCCTTGCTGGATGAGTTGGTGGTCACCGACACCATCCCGTTGTCGCCGGCGGCCAAAGCCTGTGGCAAGGTGCGGCAGCTCAGCGTGGCCGAATTACTGGCCGAAACCATTCGCCGCATGACCTTCGGTGAATCGGTCAGCTCGCTGTACGTCGACTGACGTTGCGGCCTTGAAATCCCGCGTTGCCGGTTTGCCGGCAGCGCACCCCACTCATCTGGTCGCGGATGAGTGTTATCGCCGCCGCGAGGCGGCTTCATTGCAATAAAAGTGAGTCTTCATCATGTCTGAACACACCATCAAGGCCGCGAGCCGCAATGCCGAGGGGAAGGGTGCGAGCCGCCGCCTGCGTCATGCCGCCCAGCTGCCGGCCATCGTTTACGGTGCCAATGCCGCCCCGCAATCCATCCAGATCGAGCACGAAGCCATTTGGCTGGCCAGCCAGCACGAGTGGTTCTACTCGTCGCTGCTGAACCTCGACATCGACGGCAAGGTCGAGCAAGTGCTGCTGCGTGATATGCAGCGCCACCCGTACAAGCAGCTGATCATGCACTTGGATTTCCAGCGCGTGGACGCCAACCAGGCGCTGCGCACCAAGGTGCAGTTGCACTTCCTGAACCAGGACAGCTCGCCGGCCGGCAAGACCGGTGGCGTGGTCATCATGCACGAGCTGACCGAAGTGGAAATCAGCTGCTTGCCGAAGGATCTGCCCAGCGCGCTTGAAGTGGATCTGGCCAACTTGGCCGTGGGCGGCGTGGTGCATTTGTCCGATCTGACGCTGCCGGCCGGTGTGGAATTGCCGGCGCTGAAGCTGGGCAAAGAGCACGACGTGGCCGTGGTTGTGGCCAAGCATGGCAAGGAAGAAGCCGTGGACAGCGCGGCACCGGCTACGGCCGAAGTGCCGGCCACCAAGGCCTCCAAGAAGGACGCCAAGTAATCGTTCCCGTCCGTCCTGCTTGCAGCTGCAAGCAGGATGGGAAGGATCGATTCACCTGTCATGGCAGGGATTCGTCTTATCGTCGGGCTGGGTAATCCCGGTGCCGAATACACCCGAACCCGGCACAACGCCGGGTTCTGGTTTATTGACGCGCTGGCATTGGATGCCGGCCTGCGCTTTGGGCTGGAGAGCAAGCTGTTTGGCGAGACAGCCAAAGTCAGTATTGGCGGACAAACGGTCTGGCTGTTGCGGCCGGCCACGTTCATGAACGCCAGTGGCAAGTCGATCACCGCAGCATTGCGCTACTGGAAGATCGAGCCGGAAGAAATGCTGGTGGTGCACGACGAGCTGGACCTGCCGCCGGGTGCGGCGCGGCTCAAGTTCGACGGTGGCCACGGCGGGCAAAACGGCCTGCGCGACACCATGCGCCTGCTCGGGCACGGCAAGTTCCACCGCCTGCGGATCGGCATTGGCCATCCGGGGCACAAGGATCAAGTGACACCGTGGGTACTGGGGCGTCCGGGCGCCGCCGACGAGGCGATGATTTTGCGCGCCATCGGCGATGCGGCCGACGTGCTGCCACAAGCAGTGTCGGGTGGTTTTGCAGATGCGATGACGCGGCTGCATACGCCGCGCACGCCTTAAATTTCATCATCGCGCCGGCTTGCTGCCGGCGTGGCAACGGAGCAACACGCATCATGGGTATCAAATGCGGCATCGTCGGTCTGCCCAACGTCGGCAAGTCCACCCTGTTCAACGCGCTGACCAAGGCCGGGATTGCGGCTGCCAATTTCCCGTTCTGCACGATCGAGCCGAACGTGGGCGTGGTGCCGGTACCGGATCCGCGCCTTGCCGCATTGGCCGAGATCGTCAAGCCGCAAAAGTGCATCCCCACCGCAGTGGAATTCGTGGACATCGCAGGTCTTGTGGCCGGCGCGGCCAGCGGCGAAGGGCTTGGCAACAAGTTCCTGGCGCATATCCGTGAAGTGGATGCGATCACGCATGTGGTGCGTTGCTTCGATAACGATGACGTGATTCACGTCAACAACAAGATCGACCCGCTGGCCGACATCGACACCATCGACACCGAATTGGCGCTGGCCGATCTGGAATCGGTCGATAAAGCCATCAACCGCTACGAGCGCGTGGCCAAGGGTGGCGACAAGGACGCCAAGGCCAAGATCGCGGTGCTGGGCAAACTGCGCGCCGCGCTGGATGAGGGCAAGGCCGCGCGCACGGTGGCGCTGGATGACGAGGAGAAACTGGTCATTCGCGAGCTGTTCCTGCTCACCATGAAGCCGGTGATGTATGTGGCCAACGTGATGGAAGATGGGTTCGAAAACAACCCGCATCTGGATGCCGTGCGTGCACGTGCACAGACCGAAGGCGCGAAAGTGGTGCCGGTGTGTGCCGCCATCGAAGAAGAGCTGAGCCAGCTCGACGATGCCGACCGCGATGCCTTCCTGACCGATTTGGGGCTGGACGAGCCGGGCCTGAACCGCGTGATTCGCGCCGCTTACGAATTGCTGGGCTTGCAGACCTACTTCACCGCAGGGGTGAAGGAAGTGCGTGCATGGACGGTCAAGGCCGGTTCCACTGCGCCGCAGGCAGCGGCGGTGATTCATACCGATTTCGAAAAAGGCTTCATTCGCGCCGAAACGATTGGCTATGACGATTACATCAAATACCGTGGCGAAGCCGGCGCGCGTGATGTGGGCCGGTTGCGTTTGGAAGGCAAGGAATATCGCGTGCAGGAAGGCGATGTGTTGCACTTCCGTTTCAACGTCTGAACCACGCATCGGGGTGGTGGCCTCAGCGCTGACTCGCGCCGGCTGCACCGGGACTTGCGCGGCACGCGCAGGAATCTTTTGAAATATTCGAGTTCCCCCGTTGACAGCGCGCAATCCGCCCGCCAAAATAACGGGCTCTTTGAGGGGGTTCATTCCTTCAGCAAAATCCGGAGGGATACCCAAGCGGCCAACGGGGGCAGACTGTAAATCTGCTGGCTTACGC
>DAORUL010000004.1:0-34469 GCA_035433165.1 Thermomonas sp.
CTGTACCAGCGTTTTGCGCGCCGCGTGGGGCATGGCTGGGTGACTGCCGCATATGCGGGGTGGACGGCGCTGGCAATCGGGATCATGCTAGTCGCGTTGCGGCTGGGGGGAGCCGAGGGCCTGAGTGCTGGTGGGGTGTTTGCTGTCACCTCACTGGGGCTCTGGGTAGTGCTGTATCGAAAGGCTGGCGGGAGCGAAGGAATCAGCTCATGACAACACGGATGGAACGTCTGAAGTACCGTTTGCCACGGCTTGCGGTGATCGTGCATGACCTCGTGATGGTTTGGCTCTGCTGGCAAGGGCTGCATTACCTGCGCTATGCCATGCAGCCCACGCAGCTGGATTTGGTGCCGGTTTCCAGCACGGTGCTGATTGTGATGGTGGCGCAGGGTTTGGTGTTTTGGCAGGTAGGCCTGTACCGTGGCTTGTGGCGCTTTGCCAGCGTTCCCGACTTGCTCAACATCTTCAAGGCCAGCGTGCTGGGCTTGTTGGCGGCGGTGGTCGGGCTGTTCTTCTACAGCCGGCTGGATCTGGTATCGCGCTCGGCGTTGTTGCTGTATCCGTTTGCGTTGACCATATTGTTGAGCACGCCACGGTTGCTGTTTCGCGCGTGGAAAGACCATCGCTTGCTGCAGACATCGGTGGGTGCCGAACGCGTCCTGATTTTGGGCGCGGGGCAATCCGGTGAAGCGCTGGTGCGTGATTTGCGACGTACAGGCCGCTACGACCCCATCGGGTTTCTGGATGATGCCGCAACCCTGCGCGGTGCGCGTATGCAGGGGTTGCCGGTACTGGGCAAGATTGCCGATGTGGCGCGGATTGGGCGTGAAACCGGTGCGCAGTTGCTGGTGATTGCAATGCCGTCAATCGACGCCACTGACCGTCGTCGCATCATCGGCCTGTGCGAAGACAGCGGCCTCCCGTTCCGCATGGTGCCCAAACTGGCCGATATTTTGGAAGGTCGGTCGCTGCCCGGCGAGTTGAAGGAAGTCGCAATCGAGGATCTGCTGGGGCGTGAGCCCCATGCACCGGATTGGAAGGCGATTCGTGGTTGGCTGGGTGCACGTTCGGTGTTGGTGACCGGGGCAGGTGGCTCGATCGGGTCGGAGTTGTGCCGGCAATGCGCCAAGCATGGTGCACATCGAATCGCATTGGTGGAAATTAATGAGCTGGCCTTGCTCACCACCGAGACCGAGTTGCGCCGGGATTTTCCCGATATCAGCTGCATTCCGGTACTCGGTGATTGCGGTGACCCGGCGGTGATTCGTCATGCCCTGAGGCTGGCCGAACCCGAGGCCGTGTTCCATGCGGCTGCATACAAGCAAGTGCCGCTGTTGCAGCAGCAATTGCGCGAAGCAGTGCGCAACAACGTATTGGCGACCGATGTGGTGGCGCGGGCCTGCCGGGATGCCAAGATCGGCACCTTCGTGTTGATTTCCACCGATAAGGCAGTGGATCCAGTCAACGTGCTGGGTGCCAGCAAGCGCTTGGCCGAGATGGCCTGTCAGGCGTTGGTGGACGCGCGCACCACCCGCATGATCACGGTGCGATTTGGCAATGTGCTGGATTCCGCCGGCAGCGTGGTGCCGCTGTTTCGCGAACAAATAAGGCGCGGTGGCCCGGTGACCGTCACCGACCCGGAAGTCACCCGTTATTTCATGACAATTCCGGAGGCCTGCCTGTTGATCTTGCAGGCAGCCTCGATCGGTGCGCAGCAGGCGGTGTACACCTTGGATATGGGCGACCCGGTGTCGATCCGGATGCTGGCCGACCAGATGATTCGCCTGGCAGGCAAGCAGCCTGGCAAAGACATCAGCATCGAGTATATCGGCTTGCGCTCAGGTGAACGCCTGCATGAAACGCTGTTTCATGCCGATGAGCGTTACAGCCAAACCCAGTATCCCGACATTCTGCAGGCCACACCGCGGGCAGTGCAGCCAGAACGCATGGAGCTGGCGCTCAAGCAATTGCGTGATGCCACTCAGGCCTATGACTTGGTTGCGCTGGAGCTTGCCCTGCGTGACGCGGTGCCGGAGTTCAATCCAGTGGAATCCGCACCGGGCCATGACGCCGTTGTGGTGGCGTTTCCGGGGCGGCGCGCGCACCAAGGCTGAGTGTCAAAATGATATTACGTGGTTAGAATTGCGCGATGACATCTTCCAGCCCCTCACGCCGCGTGCGTACTGCTGTATTTCCGGTTGCCGGCCTTGGGACTCGATTCCTGCCCGCCACCAAGACCGTCCCCAAGGAAATGCTGCCGATCGTGGATCGGCCGTTGATCCAGTACGCGGTGGATGAGGCAATTGCCGCGGGTTGCGACACCTTGGTATTTGTCACCAATCGCTACAAGCACGCGGTGGCTGACTATTTCGACAAGGCCTATGAGTTGGAGCAAAAGCTGGAGAAATCCGGCAAGCACGAACAGCTGGAGCTGATCCGTAATGTGTTGCCGGAAGGCGTGCGTGCGGTGTTCGTGACGCAAGCCGAAGCTTTGGGATTGGGGCATGCGGTGTTGTGTGCAAAACCCGTGGTCGGTGATGCACCATTCGCGGTATTGCTGCCCGACGATCTGATCTGGAGTCGCGGTGATGGTGCGCTCAAGCAGATGGTGGATCATGTGCAGGCCAATGGTGGCAGTGCGGTGGCAGTGCAGGATGTGCCGCATGCACAGACTGGCAGCTATGGCATCGTGGCGACGGAAGCATTCGATGGGCAGGCCGGGAAGATCCATGCCATCGTGGAAAAGCCGCGTCCGGATGTGGCTCCAAGCAACCTCGCAGTGGTGGGGCGCTATGTGCTGGATCCAGCGATCTTTGATTTGCTGGAAACCACACCGAAGGGCGCAGGCGGGGAAATTCAGCTGACTGACGCCATCGCTGCATTGTTGGCCAGTCAACGGGTGGATGCATTCCGCTTTCACGGTACGCGCTTTGACTGTGGCACCCATCTGGGCTTGATCGAAGCCACCATCCGTTACGCGCTGGACAACGAAAAACTCAGCGAAGCGGCGCGCGAGCTGATGCGCAATGCACTGTCAGAAATGGGTGTCAAAGAAAGCTGATTGCAGCCAATGCCTGGATCGCAGGAGCGGCCCCTGGCCGCGCCCGATGGTGGCATGGTGTGCGCACTCCCGCCAGCGGTTGCTCCCGCACGCAGCTTGTTGCTGGCGTAGGCAATAAAAAAACGCCCCATGCGGAGCGTTTTTCTTTGATCCGGTGCCGAAAGTGCAAGCACTCAGCGGTGACGGTAGGTGATGCGGCCCTTGGTCAAATCGTAGGGCGTCATTTCAACCTTGACCTTGTCACCAGTCAGGATGCGGATGTAGTTCTTGCGCATCCGACCGGAGATATGGGCGATGATCTCGTGGCCATTCTCCAGCTTGACCCGGAACATGGTGTTCGGGAGGGTTTCCGAGATAGTGCCTTCGAATTCGATGACGTCGTCTTTCGCCATGTGGGTGCCGGAGCAATTCCTAAAGTCTGGTGCAAGGGTGAGCCGCGACAAGTCAGGCTCGAAAGTCCGACATCATGACACGTTGCGGTGTTTTTTGCAAAAAACCTGTTAAGCAGAGGGGGGGCTTTGGCTTGGCAGAACTTCGGTCGCGTTCCACTCACCGAAACGCTCACGCCAGTGGCCGGCCTCACTTGGGCGTTCGCGCAGGTCGGCCAGCGCAGCCAAGTACGCGGCGCGTGGCCAAGCTTCTACGCCCAGTTGGCGGGTATGCGCGTTGGGCACTTGCGCATCGATCAGCGGCCAACCCCAACTGCGCAACCGCCACGCCAAGCCTGCCAGGGCCAGTGAAGATGCGCCGGATTCGGCCGAATACATGCTGTCACCACAAAACACATGGCCGAAGGCGAGGCCAAACAAGCCGCCCACCAAGCGCTCACCTGCGAATACTTCAATGCTGTGCGCGATGCCGAGTTGGTGCAGTTGCGCATAGGCGCGTTGCATGTCTGTGGTGATCCAGGTGCCGCCTTGGTCTTTGCGAGGTGCTGCGCAGCCGGCCACCACTTGTGCAAATGCGCTGTCCGCACGCAGTGTCCAGCCGCTATTGCGCAATCGTCGGCGCAGCTTGCTGGACAGCACCACGCCGTCGGTGCGGAACACGGCGCGTTGTGAAGGGCTCCACCACAAGATCGGCTCGCCGGCGGAAAACCACGGGAAAATGCCACTGCGATACGCGTTGAGAAAGCGCGTGGGGGATAGGTCACCACCGATGGCGAGCAGGCCGTCGGGCTCGACCAATGCCCGTTCCGGCCGGGGAAACGGCGCATCGGGGGCGGTGTCGAGCAAACAAGGCAGGCGGTGCATGCAAGCGAGCCAATCGCCCTCCCTGGGATGCGGGAGGGTGATCCGTATCAATGCCCGGCGTCGAGGAATTTCTCGGCATCCAGCGCTGCCATGCAGCCAAAGCCGGCTGAAGTAATGGCCTGGCGATACACCTGATCGGCCACATCCCCCGCCGCAAAGACGCCGGGGATGCTGGTTTGAGTGGCATTGCCGTCCAGCCCGGTCTGGATTTTCAGGTAGCCGTTTTTCATCTCCAGCTGGCCCTCGAACAACGCGGTGTTGGGCGAATGGCCAATGGCGACGAAGAAGCCGTGCACCGGGATCTCGCGGGTGCTGTCGTCGAGCATGGACTTCAGCCGCATGCCGGTGACACCGGCGTCGTTGCCCAGCACTTCATCAACGGTGTGATGCCAGATCGTTTCGATCTTGCCGGCGGCCACTTTCGCAAACAATTTGTCCTGCATGATTTTTTCCGCGCGCAAGCTGTCGCGGCGGTGCACCAGATAGACCTTGCGGGCGATGTTGGACAGGTACAGGGCTTCTTCCACGGCGGTATTGCCGCCGCCGATCACGGCCACATCCTGGTCCTTGTAGAAAAAACCGTCGCAGGTGGCGCAGGCAGACACGCCGCGGCCTTTGAAGGTTTCTTCCGAAGCAATGCCCAGATATTTGGCGGTAGCGCCCGTTGCAATGATGAGCGCATCGCAGGTGTACTCGCCGGAGTCGCCCACCAGCCGGAACGGGCGCTGCGACAAGTCGGCGGTATGAATATGGTCAAACACGGTTTCGGTATCGAAGCGCTCGGCGTGCGCTTGCAAACGCGTCATCAAATCCGGGCCCATCAGGCCATGCGCATCACCCGGCCAGTTGTCCACTTCGGTGGTGGTCATCAGCTGGCCACCCATCTGCATGCCGGTGATCACCACGGGCTTGAGATTGGCGCGCGCGGCATACACCGCCGCGGTCCAGCCGGCAGGACCGGAGCCGAGGATGAGCAGGGAGCTGTGTTTTGTAGTCATGGAGGCGGGCAATCCAGTAGGACGATAATGTACCCACTAGCTTGGCGGCGGGAATGCAGCAAGGCAAGGCACGGTGATTGCAACGCTGTGGCTTGAAATCTGCATGGGTTTCGTCGCCAACTGTGACAAATGTCGTAATATCAAGCTGATAGGGGAATTTTATGAGGCAAGGTCACAAGTGGCAAAAGCGGTAACCGATCTGAGCAAGACCAGCCGCAAGGCGGCAGTCAGCACAGGCAGTGCCGGTGCGGGGGGTAACCCGCGCCAGCAACGCCTGTGGCGTGACCTTGCGTTGATTGTTATTGCACCGGTGCTGTTGTATTTGTTGGCCTGCCTGTTCACCTATTCACCCGCGGATCCGGGTTGGGATCGTGAATCCAGTCTATTGACCCCGGTACACAATATCGGCGGGCTGGCGGGTGCGTGGCTGGCAAGTTTCCTGTTGTTTCTGACCGGCTATACCGCATTTCTGCTGCCGATCATTTTGGGCGCGATTGCGTGGATTGCGTTGTTCGGCATGGATACCGATGGCGATGGCCACGCGGATTTGGGCCCGGCTTTGCGTTTGGTGGGTATTGTCGGGTTCTTGGTGGCCACCTGCGGCTTGCTGGCGATGCGGGTAGAGGGCAGCAATGCATTTTCAGCGGGTAGCGGCGGGGTGTTGGGGCGATTGGCTGCCAATTCGCTGCACACCTTGTTTGGGCCACTCGGCGCGAATCTATTTCTACTCAGCTTGTTCCTGGTCTCGGTCACCTTGGCTACCGGCTTGTCGTGGCTGGCGGTGATGGATCGCTTGGGTGCTTGGGTGCTGGCATTGCCGGGGCTGCTCAACCGCGGGGCACGCCAAGGCGTGAAGCAGGCCAGCGAGTGGAGTGATGCGCGAGCGTTGCGCGAAGAACGTGAAGAAGCGCGCAAGACCGATTCGGAAATTCGCCTGCGCCGCGAGAAGGTCAAGATCGAACCGCCGGCGACGCCGGTGGTGGAAAAAAGCGAGCGCGCCAAGCGCGAACAACAAATCCCGTTGTTCCATGTCAATGATGGCTCTGGTGTGCCACCCCTGGCGCTATTGGATGACCCCAAGCCGCAACCCAAGGGTTACGACGCGCAGACGCTGGAAACACTGTCGCGCCAGATCGAATTCAAGCTCAAGGATTTCCGCATCGACGCCGAAGTGGTGGGCGCTTATCCCGGCCCGGTGATTACTCGCTTCGAAGTACAGCCGGCGGCGGGCGTCAAAGTCAGCCAGATTTCATCGCTGGACAAAGACATCGCGCGCGGCCTGTCGGTGAAGTCAGTGCGCGTGGTGGATGTGATCCCGGGCAAGTCGGTGATTGGTCTGGAAACGCCCAACACCAGCCGCGAGATGATTTATCTGTCGGAACTGCTGCGGTCGAAGGAATACGACAAATCCCCCAGCCCGCTGACCTTGGCGCTGGGCAAGGACATCGCCGGCAAACCCATCGTGGCCGATCTGGCGCGCATGCCGCATTTGCTGGTCGCCGGCACCACCGGTTCGGGCAAGTCGGTGGCGGTCAATGCGATGGTGCTTTCGTTGCTGTACAAGGCGTCAGCCAAAGACGTGCGGATGTTGATGATCGACCCGAAGATGCTGGAGCTGTCGGTGTATCAGGGCATCCCGCACCTGCTGGCGCCGGTAGTGACCGACATGAAGGAAGCCGCCAACGGCCTGCGTTGGTGCGTGGCGGAAATGGAGCGCCGCTACAAGCTGATGAGCGCGGTGGGTGTGCGCAATCTGGCCGGCTTCAACAAGAAAGTGAAGGATGCCATCGACGCCGGTCAGCCGATGGTGGACCCGCTGTTCAAGGCCAATCCCGATCTCAACGAAGCGCCGCCGACGTTGGAGCCGCTGCCGTTCATCGTGGTGTTCATCGACGAATTTGCCGACATGATGATGATCGTCGGCAAGAAGGTGGAAGAGCTCATCGCCCGGTTGGCACAAAAAGCGCGTGCAGCCGGCGTGCACTTGATCCTGGCCACCCAGCGCCCGTCGGTGGACGTGATCACCGGCCTGATCAAGGCCAATATCCCCACCCGCATCGCGTTCCAGGTCAGCAGCAAGATTGATTCGCGCACCATCCTGGATCAAAGCGGTGCAGAGACCTTGCTGGGGCATGGCGACATGTTGTATCTGCCACCCGGCACCGCCATGCCCGAGCGCGTGCATGGTGCCTTTGTGTCCGATGAAGAAGTGCATCGCGTGGTGCATTTCCTGCAGCAGTCGGGTGGGCCGGACTACATCGAGGGTGTGCTGGAAGAGGCGCAAACCCTGTATGACGGCAGCAGCGTGGGCGCCAACGGCTTGCCGGAAGCGGCCGGCAGCGATGATCCGGAAGCCGACCCGTTGTACGACCAGGCCGTACAAATCGTCACCGAAACCCGGCGTGCCTCGATCTCCGGCGTGCAACGGCGTTTGAAAATTGGCTACAACCGCGCAGCACGTTTGGTGGAGGCGATGGAAGCCGCCGGTGTGGTCAGTACACCCGAGCACAATGGCGACCGCACTGTATTGGCACCACCACCGCCACGCGGCTGATTGCGTCTTGTCACAAACGACGGGTTCAGCTTGCTTGCGACACACTGCCGCGCAAGTCCTGCAGGAATTTCCGATGAAAACTCTGTCATCCCTCGTCGCGGCCGCCTTGTTGCTGGTGGCCAATGGCGCCAATGCCGGTGCGCGTGATGCGCTTGATGCCTTCAGCAAAGGCTTGAAGGGACTGGATGGCCAATTCAGCCAACAAGTCTTTGACGTCCGCGGGAAGCAGAAAGAAAGCAGCAGCGGGCGGGTTGCGTTGTCTGCACCCGACCAATTGCGCTGGGAATACATCAAACCCTATGCGCAACTGGTGGTGGCCGATGGCAAGACGGTCTGGGTGTACGAACCCGATCTGAACCAAGCCACCAAGCGTGCGCAGGGCGTGGAAGAGGCCAACAGCCCGCTGGCATTGTTGTTGACGCCGGCACGGCTGGCACATGACTTCACGGTCAAGGAAAGCCCCGTGCAAGCAGGGGTGGAGTGGTTGGACATCACTCCGCGCAATGCCGATGCAGGTTTCAAATCCGCACGCCTGGGGTTTGCGCAGGATCAGTTGGTGAACATGGAATACACCGATGCGCTGGGCCAGCGCACGACCATTGCCTTCACCGGCTGGAAGCGCAACCCCGTATTTGCCAAGGGCACGTTTACCTATGTGCCAGCCAAGGGCGTGGATGTGATCGGCGGGTGATGTGGCACACGGCGGATTGACGCGGCGCGCCACGCAGCATCGTCGCTTAGAATCTACCCATGTCAGCGCCGCGCACACCCTCACATACTGCCGATTTACTGGGTGCTGCAGGCGCGGCCGTTGAGGCGCTGCGCCCATTGGCCGAACGCATGCGTCCGCGCACGCTGGGGCAGATGGTAGGTCAGCGCAGATTGCTGGCCGAGGGTTCGGCACTGCGCCGCGCGATTGAAGCCGGGCATGTGCATTCCATGATCTTGTGGGGGCCACCTGGTTGCGGCAAGACCACGTTGGCGCTGTTGTTGGCACAGCATGCGCAAGCCGAATTCGTGGCGATCTCCGCAGTGCTCTCGGGCCTGCCGCAAGTGCGCGAGGTGTTGGCCGCAGCGCAGGCGCGGTTTGATGCCGGCCAGCGCACCTTGTTGTTTGTCGATGAGGTGCACCGCTTCAACAAGGTGCAGCAGGATGCGTTTTTGCCGCATATCGAACGCGGCACGATCGTGTTTGTGGGGGCGACCACCGAGAACCCGTCGTTCGAATTGAACTCGGCCTTGCTCTCTCGCTGCCGCGTGCATGTGCTGGAGGCGGTGTCGGCCGATGACATCGCCATCGCCCTGCGTCACGCGCTTGGCGACGACGTGCAGGGGTTGGGTGGACGCGGATTGGTGATTGCCGATGCCGCGCTTGCGGACATCGCCACTGCTGCCGATGGTGATGTGCGGCGTGCGCTGACCTTGCTGGAAATCGCTGCCGATATTGCACAGGGCGAGCACGGCCAGATTACCGAAGCCAGCCTGCACCAAGTGCTGGCCGACCGCAGCCGCCGTTTCGACAAAGGCGGCGAGCAGTTTTATGACCAGATTTCTGCCCTGCACAAAACCGTGCGCAGCTCCAACCCCGATGCCGCCGTGTATTGGCTGGCGCGGATGCTGGATGGCGGCTGCGACCCGGCCTATCTGGCACGGCGGCTGACCCGGATGGCGGTGGAAGATATCGGTCTGGCCGACCCCCGCGCCTTGCAAATGGCGATTGATGCATGGGAGACCTTTGACCGCCTGGGTGCACCCGAAGGCGAGCTGGCGCTGGCGCAATTGACCATTTATCTGGCCAGTACCGCCAAATCCAATGCGGCGTACAAAGCGTGGAATGCAGCGCGCAAGGACGTGCGCGACTACGGCACGCAAGAGGTGCCGCTGCATATCCGCAACGCGCCCACCAAGCTGATGAAGTCGCTGGATTACGGCAAAGGCTACCAGTACGACCACGATGTGGCCGGTGGCGTGGCGCTGGATCAAACCGGGTTTCCCGATGCCATGGGTGAGCGCGTGTACTACCAACCGGTGCCGCGTGGGCTGGAAATCAAGCTGAAAGAAAAACTGGATGCCTTGCGTGCGGCGCGTACGCAGGCACGCATTGGCCAGAAAGCCGGCAAGGGGCAGGCATGAGTCTGTGGTGGCAGCAATTGGCGCTGGTGATGTGTGGTGGCGCATTGGGCGCGGGCGGCCGCTATTGGCTGGGCTGCGCGCTGTTGCGGCGGCTGGGCGAGGGCATTCCGTGGGGCACGCTGGCCGCCAACTTGATTGGCTCGTTCGCAATCGGCTTTCTGGCGGTGTGGCTGGAAGGCCGTGGCTCGCAGGCGCTGTATTGGCGTGCCTTCCTGATTGTGGGCGTGCTGGGCGGGCTCACCACGTATTCGTCGCTGATGTTGGAAGTGCTTTTGTTGTCGCGTGGGCCGCGCAGCCCCGTGGCGTTGGCGTATCTGGGCGCCACGCTGGTGCTGGGACTGTTGTTGGTGTGGCTGGGCACCCGTGTTGCGACAGGGATCCGGGCACCGTTTTGAAGCCACGGCGCACCAGCGCCGGCGGTGTGGATGCGGGGGCAGTTCCAGTAGTGATGCGGCAATCCGAACCATTGTCCGCAAACTGAATGCCAACGGAAAGTTGTGACGCTGCTTGCCAGTTGCACTGAGTTTCTGCATCGTGTCGGCTGAGCTTGGGTGAGGTGCGCATGATTTGGTTGGGACTGGACTTTCGGGCAGGGGTGTTGGCGCTGGTGATGACCTCACTGGCGTTGTATCTGTTGCAGCCATTCGCTGCCAAATTGAACCTGCTGGATCATCCCAAAGGCCGCAAGGATCATGCCAACCCAACCCCGGTCACCGGCGGGCTGGCCATCCTGATTGGTTGTGTGGTTGCTTTTGTATTTACCCAAAGGGGCAGCACGTCGCTGCAAGCGTTTCTAGTGGCGGCGGGATTGTTGGTGGCGATGGGGGTGTATGACGACCTGCATGACATGCGCTGGTACACGCGGATACTGATCCAAGCCTTGGCAACCTTGCTGATCATTTTTTGGGGTGGGGTGCGGGTGGAGCAATTGGGGCCGGCGTTCGGACTGGATTCGCTGGCCTTGGGTTGGCTTTCTGTGCCGTTCACCATCGTGGCAACCATCGGCATCATCAATGCGATGAACATGATTGATGGTGCGGACGGTTTGGCTGGGTTGTTGGGGTTGGCGGCGCTGGTGATGCTGATGATGGCGGCGGTGTATGCCGGCAACGATGTGCTGGCATCGCGCTTGTCGGTGCTGTGTGGGGCACTGGCAGGATTTTTGATTTGGAACGTACGTCTGCCGTGGCGGCCACGCGCCAAGGTGTTTTTGGGAAATGCGGGAAGTGCGCTGTTGGGGCTGGTCATTGCCTGGATCAGCTTTCGTCTGACCCAGAACCCGGGACATCCGGTTAATCCGGTACTGGCCCTGTGGTTGTTGCCGATCCCGGTCATGGATTGTCTGGTGGTGAGCGTGCGCAGGTTACGGCAGGGGCGCTCGCCGTTTGCGGCCGGGCGCGACCATATTCACCACATCCTGTTGGATGCCGGGTTCGGGCCGACGCGGGCGGCGGTGTACTTGGCGATGTTCAGCTTTGCGTGTGGGTTGGGGGTCGCGTTGTTGATCCGCACCCATTGGCTGCCCTACCCGGTGTTGCTGGCAGGGTTTGCCGCGATGTGTCTGGGCTGGTATGGGTTGACTGCAAACCGCGAACGCGCGGTGGCGCTGTTTCGACGTTTGCGTCGGCAGCCACCACCGGACACGGAATCCAAGCCAGCTGGCTTGGACAGCGAGCAACGCAACGCCTGATTACGGATTGAGGTGCTGCGGGCTATTCCAGTTGACTTGCCGCCCAAGCTGCATCCAGGGCTTCCATTGCATCCAGGGGCTTGCACTTGCTGGCCTTTTCATAGGCGTTGGCGGCGGCGTCTTCGTTGCGAGCCTCATCCAGCAGCAACAGCACATTGCCGTGCTCGATATGGGCAATCGGCGAAGCGGGGGTCAATTTGAGCGCTTCTTTGATGTGCTTGTCGGCCGCGCTGGCTTTGGCGCCATAAGTCAGGCCGCCGATCATCGCGCCGATTTTGTTGATGATTTCGGCGTGATACACCGCCAGCGCGGTATGTGCTTCGGCGTGCTTGGGGGCCAGTTCCAGAGTGGTGTCCAGCGCTGTGCGCACCTTACTGGCGATACCCATTTTCAGTGCCTTGGTGATCGAAAGGCCTTGGCTGTAGCGGCCTAGTGCAAATGCGTAGCGGTAGTGGCTGTTGACTTCGTTGGGTAGAGCTTTGATGGCAGCTTCGGCGAGGCTGGCAGCGTGTTCGTAGCGCTTGAGTTTTTCGTCCTCGTCATCGACCAGATAGGTGGCATGGATGCCCAGGGCTTTGACTGCAACCGACGCACCCACCGGCCCCAACGCTATGCCGGCATCGAAGGCGGTTTTGAAGTCGCCATGATGGAAGGCCCGCCAAGCTTCTTGCAAGGCTTCGGCCAGTGCATCGGCATCAAGCCTAGGGGCAGCCTTGCCGGCTGACTTCAGCAGCCCGGCTGCGTGCTTGCTATCGGGGTAGGGTTCGCAGTCACCTGCATGCAGCTTCGGCCAAGCTTTCTTCAGCGCCTCGCTGGCGTAGGTGAATGCTTTGGCATCGTGCGGAAAGACAGCCCATCCGGATGCGGAGTTTTTTTTGCTGGCCATATGGACTGCCCTCGATGATGGTGAGTGAGTGGGTAGTAAAGTTGCTGCGTGCAAGGACGATGCGAGGTGCCAGCATCCGTCGCGGCATGGATTCTGGCAAGAGGGCGGCTGGTGTGTGTGGGCTAGTGTGATTGCTCAAGCTCAGGCCAGCACACTGGCGAATAGGTATTCCTGAGGTCGTGTAATGGCCAAGTCCCGCAAACAAACGATCAAGCCTTCATCCCGGCTGGCGCTGGACGTCACTGCACGCCATGTGTGGTTGGCTTGCTTGGGAGTTCTGGTGCGGGTGCGGCGCAAACTGGGTCGCAAACGCGATTGACCCTTGCGGTTCCTCTGCAGGAGCGGCTTCGGGCCGCGACTTGAGGTGACCTGTTGCGCGCAGGGCGCGCTCCCAGGCCACCCACCACCCGTGGGTTCAGGTGATGTAGGCGCGGGTGAGGGTATTCAGGTGCACGCGTTCGGCGTCGCGCAGGAACGGGGCCACCAACATCATCACTTGCACGATCCCGTCGCGGATCGAGGCGCGTTCGTCCTTGTCGCCACGGGCTGCCGCATAGTTCATCCAGAATGTGGCGATCACCAGGATATTGGTCGCGGCGGCGTTCACTTCATCGGCGGAGGCGCGCATCACACCGGCTTGCACCAAGCCACGCATTACCGTGTGTGCCTGCTCGTCGGCGCGTTTGAGGATGCGCGCAAAACGCAGGCGCAGGCGGCGGTTGCGGCTGAGAATGTCGACGAGGTCGCGATACAGGAAGCGGTAGTCCCAGATGCATTCGAACACCAAATGCAATTGCAGCCAGATGTCTTCCAGCCCGGGCAGGCGCCCTTCCGGCGCGGCCAACGCGGTATCCATGCGCGCTTCGTAGCCGGCGAACAGCTGCTCGATGATGTCGTCTTTGTTGCGGAAGTGGTAATACAGATTGCCCGGACTGATTTCCAGTTCGTCGGCAATATGGTTGGTGGTGACGTTGGGTTCACCCTGCGCGTTGAACATCGCAAGCGATGTGTCGAGGATGCGCTGGCGGGTTTGTCGGGCCATCGTCTTGGTTCGCTCAGGCGCCGAGTTTCTTGACCAGATCCACGTATTTCTGCTTGGCCGCTTCTTGCGAGGTGCCTTTGAGCTTGGCCCAGGCTTCGTATTTTGCGGTGCCGACAAAGTCAAAGAACCCCGGTTTAGTCCCGCTGACATCACCTTCTGCACCTTGCTTGTACAGCGCGTACAGGCGCAGCAGGGTGTCGTTATCCGGGCGCTCGGTCAGTGCATGCACATCCTTGGCGGCTTGTTCGAACAGGGCTTGCAGATCGGCCATGTGGGTTCCCCTTGCACGGAAATTTGTGTGGATGCGGTCATCTGAACATGCACATCTGCACGGGTCAATACGCTGGGGAATTGTGGAGTGTGCAAAGCTCTGGCAACGTAGGCGGCAACGGCACGCACGCGGCCGACTTTTGCCTGACAGGGAGACGCGCAATGAGTTATTTCGTCACGGGTGGTACCGGGTTCATTGGCCAGTACCTGATCGACAATTTGCTCAAGCGCAAGGGCATGGTGCATGTGCTGGTACGCAAGGCGTCGATGAAGAAGTTTGATGCGGTGGTGAAGCAGCGCGGCTGGGATCCCAAGCGGGTGGTGGCGGTGGCGGGTGACATGACCGCCACCAACTGCGGGGTCAGTGCGGTACAACTGCGCACCTTGACCGGCAAGATCCAGCACTTCTTCCATCTGGCCGCCATTTACGATGTCACGGCGTCTGCAGAGAGCCAGCAAGCAGCCAATGTGGATGGCACCCAGCATGCGTTGGACCTGGGCGTTGCGCTGAAGGTGAAATGCTTCCATCACACCAGTTCAATTGCAGCTGCAGGCTTGTACCCGGGCGTGTTTCGCGAAGACATGTTCGACGAAGCCGAGGGTCTGGATGACCCCTATCTGCGTACCAAGCATGCGTCGGAAGGCTTGGTGCGCGCCGAAAAACGCATCAAGTGGCGGATCTATCGCCCAGGCATGGTGGTGGGCCATTCCAGGACCGGCTACATCGACAAGATTGACGGCCCGTACTACTTCTTCACCTTCCTCAAGAAATTGCGCGAGATGCTGCCGCCGTGGATGCCGACGCTGGGCATCGAAGGGGGGCGCATCAATATCGTGCCGGTGGACTATGTGGCTGACGCGATGGATCACATTGCGCACAAACCCAAGCTCGATGGCCATTGCTTCCACCTGACAGACCCCGACCCGATGCGGGTGGGCGAGGTGCTCAATACCTTTGCGCGTGCAGGTCATGCCCCGGAAATGACCATGCGCATTGATGCGCGGATGTTTGCCTTCCTGCCCGGCAGTGTGCGCATGGCGGTGGGTGGGTTGCCGCCGGTGCGCCGCTTCATTGGCATGCTGCTGCGTGATTTCAGGATTCCTAAGGAAACCCTGAAATTCATTACCTATCCCACCCGTTTTGACAATCGCGAAACCGAGCGCGCACTGAAGGGTAGCGGGATTGTGGTACCGCGCCTGGACGATTACGCATGGCGATTGTGGGACTATTGGGAGCGCCATCTGGATCCCGACCTGTTTATCGACCGCAGCCTGAAGGGCAAGGTCAAGGGCAAGGTGGTGGTGATTACCGGTGGCTCATCGGGCATTGGCCTGTCCACCGCGCAGCGGGTGGCCGAGGCAGGTGCGATCACGATTATCGTGGCGCGTGGCGAAGAAGAGCTGTTCAAGGCCCGCGATGCGATGAAAAAAGCCGGTGGCAAAGTCTTTGCCTACACCGCCGATCTTGCCGATATGGCCGGTTGCGACCGCTTGGTGGCAACCATCTTGCAGGAACACGGGCACGTGGATGTGCTGATCAACAATGCCGGCCGTTCCATCCGGCGTTCGATTGAGGCCAGCTATGATCGCTTCCATGATTTCGAGCGCACCATGCAGCTCAATTACTTTGGCAGCATCCGCCTGATCATGGGGTTCATGCCAAAGATGGTGGAACGGCGGCGCGGCCACATCATCAACATCAGCTCGATTGGCGTGCTGGCCAATTCGCCGCGTTTTTCCGCGTATGTGGCCTCGAAGGCGGCGCTGGATGCGTTCAGTCGCTGCGCGCAGGGCGAACTATCGGGCAAGGGCATCAGCTTCACCACCATCAATATGCCGCTGGTGAAAACGCCGATGATCGCGCCGACCAAGATGTATGACAGCGTGCCAACCTTGTCGCCCGATGAAGCCGCCGATTTGGTGGTGAAGGGGATCATCGAGCGGCCCAGCCGTATTGCCACCCGGCTGGGTATTTTCAGCGCGCTGATCAATGCAGTGGCTCCCAAAGCCTATGAGGTGGTGATGAATACCGCATTCGAGTTGTTCCCGGATTCGGCAGCGGCCAAGGGTGACAAGAAGGCCTTGCGTGAGGAAACGCCCAGTCACGAGCAGATCGCTTTTGCGGCATTGATGCGCGGCGTGCATTGGTAATTCGTCGATAAGCAAAAAGCCAACCCGCTGGGGTTGGCTTTTTGCCGGGTTTGCTGCGGGCAGGTTCTGACTGACAGGCTGTCAGTAGGTTCGGCACTGCTTGAAGCGAACCGCTTTGGTACTGCCCTGTGGCGGCTGCAACTGCACGCGCGATGACGCCAGCTCCGGGTAGCGTTCCAGCAGCGGGCACAGCTCATTCACCGGGTCGGATTGCTCGGTGCTGAGATAGACCATCAACGTGGACTGCGTTGACCACAGTGCCCGATCGACACCGAACAGTGTGGAGATGGCATTGGCGGTTTCGCGACGGTGCTGTTCGATCACCGCCGGGTCGGTGGGGAAGGCGGCTGCAGGGGTGACGGCTGGTTTGGCGGCAGCCGCTGTGGCAGCGGGCTGCACGGATGCCGGTGGGGCTGCGGCAACTACCGGTGGTGCCAGCTCAGGACTGGTGGCCTCGGAAGCCGGTTGCAGGCCTTGCACGATGAACCAGACCAGGATGCCTGCAACCGCTGCGCCGCCCCAGGCCATCAGTGGGGTATTGGATGCGGCGCTGGATGTTGCCGGTGCGGGTTCTTGCGGACGTGCCACATACGGCCGGACTTCGGGCCACAATTCGCTGCCGTCGATCAGTTCGATGTGTTGTGGAACGGCGATCCGTTCGGCCTCTTCATCGAACTTGCCGGGAGTGACGACGATGACGTTATCCGCCCCGCGCAGACTGGCCGATTTGGACAGTCCCAGCAATGATTGCGCGCTCACGATGGAGCCGGTGCCGTATTTGCATGAGAGCAAGGCGCGTTCGCCTCCGCGCTCCAGCAAGATGTCACTGCCGTCGGTGGGAATGCCGTCGGCGGGCATGCCGTCTTCGATGACCGGGCGGTAGCCGCGGCCTTGCATGGCTTGCAGGACCAGCTTGGTGAAATCACGCCAGCGCAACTGGGACAATTGCTCGGCACCGCGTGCCGTGGTTTCTCCGGACTGCATTGACGTCTGCTTCTGTCGCAGCCAGAACGACAGTCCGAACCCGGACAGAGCAAAAACACACATTGCGATAAGGGCTGCGATCATGGGGACAGTAGACGTCGAAAAATCGAAGGTGGTCACTATACCGACTGCAACGCATAAAGCGGTGAATACCCGGACACCCCGCGAAGGGTCTGGAGGACTGCCGTCATACACAGCCCAATAGCTGTGCATGACGAGCAAAAGCAGAGTTCTTCAGAGTGTCACGGGCTATGATCAGCCAGCGTCTGCGGCGGTTGCAGGCACGGTGTTGTCAGCCGGCTTGGTAGTGGCTTTGCGTGGTGCTTTGACCACTTTGGCCGACTTCGCAGGCGCAGGCTTGGCAGCCTTGCCGGGTTTGGCAGGTTTTACCGGCTTCGCTTTGGGTGCTGCCTTTGCCGGTTTGGCCGCTCTGGCCGGTGCCTTGGTGGTCGCAGGCTTGCTGGCGGGGGCTTTGCGCAACTCGGCGGTAAGGCGCTCCACGCGCTGGGTCAGGGCGTGGAGATCATCGCGGCCGGGCACGCCCAGCTTGATCAGTGCGCGCTGCACGCGCTCCTCGAACACCTTTTCCAACTTGTCCCAAGTGTCGGAAGCACGTTCGCGGGCTTGGTCAACGCGGCCTTCCACCGCATCCCGCACCACGCCAGCGCGACTGCCGGCAAACTTGCGCGCCGTTTGTTCCAGCGACAGGCCGTCACGCACCAGGGTTTCGAACAATTTGCTGCCCTCGGACTGGGCGCGGTTGAAGGCACCCATGCCGGCCAACCAGATGTGCTGTGCCGATTCGGTGATCGACTTCGGGCTCAGCGGCGACTGCGATTTGGCAGCACCGGCCTTGCGGCTGGAAGCCTTGCCGGCGGGTTTGCCGGCCGGTTTGGCAGCGGACTTGCGGACGGACTTTTTCAATTTGGCCATGGCCGGTACTCTCTCCGCGTCAATCGGACGCATCGTGGTGGTTGTGCACAAGAATCGTGCGCTTGTCTAGAGCATTCACACCATGCGCTGACGTTGCAGGCGATGTTCGATTTCATCAAGTGCGCGGCCCAGGCGTGCGGTGGTGTCTGTCATGCGCGGTGCAGGTGGAAGATGGGCGATGATCGAACGCGGGCGATCGGCGATCACCTCTTCGCGCAAACGGATGCCGTGCTTGGCCAGTACCGGTTCAAATTCACTCCGCCGTTGGCGCAAATCGGTCAGCGTATTGCGGTAGGCCAGCTGCGAAATGCGCCGCCGCGCCGAGAAACTGAACACGTTGGTGTAGAACAGTTCGCGGTCGGCGGCATTGGGTTCAAACACCGCCTGGTCGATATTGGGGTATTGCTGCGGATAGCGCGCCAAGCCCACCTGCATGCGCGATTGCAGCATGGTGCGCAAGGTTTGCGAGAGCACGCCGGGCAAGCCGCCTTCGGCAATCCGGCGATCGCTGTAGCGGTGCTGCTTCGCATCTTCGGGACTGTCATCACCCGGGTTGAAGGGCACCAAGGGGTTGATGCCCAACAACAGATCGACATCCCGATCGAGCACCACCGAGGCGTGCATGGTGCGGCGCAGTGCGCCATCGACGATGTGCCGGACGCGCCCGCTCTTATCCTGTATTTCCACGGGCGGATACAGGCCGGGCAGGGCGGCACTGGCTTGCACCGCGCGCGAAATCGGGATGTCGTCCCAGCCTGCGTCCCCGAAGCGCACCGCTTCGCCGCTGTCCAAATCCACGCCGATGACGTACAGCGGCCTGTCCAGCTTGCGGAAGTCGTTGTTGCGGCCCTGCCGGGTAAATACATCGCGCAGGAAGCGTTCCACTTCGCGATTGTCGAACAAGCCCGTGGGCACCAAACTGCCGAACCGGTTCAGCAGATCCGACCAGCGCGAATCACTGCGACCGCTCCACAAGTCGCGCAGCAAGCGGGTAGTCAGACGCGGGATCGACGCTGCCCGGCTCAAGTATTCGCCAAATGCCGGGCTTAGAAACGTTTCAGGTTGGAATTGCACATCTTCGCTATCGCCGGTGATGAAGATTCGGCACAGCTCGGCAGTGTCCATGCGGTTGGCAAGACCGGCAGCAAAGAACGCACCGGAGCTGACCCCGACATAGCAATCCATGCGGGTGAGATCCAGTCCATCGCAAGCTTCATCCAGTGCGCGCAGTGCGCCCAATTCGTACATCGCGCCGACGGGGCCGCCGCCGGCGATGGCCAGCCCGATGCGGGACTGGCGTGCACGTGGTTTGGATGCGTGCGCGGCGTGCAGTGACAGCATATGTAACTCGCAAAAGCGGGGCTAACCGGAGTGTAGCGGAGTGGATTGGAGTATTGCGTCCACGCGCCTGCTGCGCCGACACTATCGGCCATGAGCATGCGGCCTGACCTGCAAGCACGCCTTGCGCGGCAACTTCAGATCCACCAGCGTTTGTTTGATTCCCTCCGTGAGCCACGCAATCAGCTGCATTGGCTGAAGCCGTTGCAGCAGTGGCAGGCGCAACGTTTGCAACGCAGTTTTGCTAGGTTTTTACAAGACCCCAAGCGCCATGCGGCGGCTAATTTCTTCCTGACCGATGTGTACGGTGAGCGGGATTTCAGTCAGCGTGATGCCGATATCGCCAAAGTGATTCCGAAAATGCAGCGCTTGTTGCCGGTCGAATTGCTGACCACCATTGCCGATGGCATAGAGCTTGCGGCCTTGAGTCATGCACTGGATCTGTACATGGCGGCGGCATTGCAGGAAATCGCCACAGTCGGCACTGCGCTGGATACCAACCACTATTCGCAGGCTTACCGTGCGGTGGGCCATCGGCGGCTGCGTACCCATCAGATTGCGTTGATCAGCGGGGTTGGCCAAGGATTGGCCGCGGCAATGGCCACGCCTGGCGTCGGAATGCTGCTGCGCATGTCACGCCTGCCTGCGCGTGCGGCGGGGTTGGGGGAATTGCAATCGTTTTTGGAACGCGGGTTTGCTGCATTTGCAGCACTGGGCGATGCGCGGGCGTTTCTGATGGACATCCAGCACAGTGAAACCCGGGTGATGCAGCAGCTTTTTGCAGGGGCTGACGATCCATTCGCGTGAACTTGGCGAAGGCCTGAAGCTGGTTCAGCGGGCACCAAAGACCAGGAGTGCCGACAGGGCTGCGGCCATCAGCAATGCAGCTACCAGTAGCCAAGGTACACGCGTTGTCCAGCCACGGTCGCTGGGTGGAGCAGGTGGGGCATCGGCTTGCTGTCGTTGTGACTGCTGCGCGCAGGCAATATCGGTGGCCAGTGTGGTGGAGCCTTCCAGCACGAACCGATGCTGCAGCCCGAACAATAATTGATCGCCAGGTTTCAACACGGCGTGTTGAACCGGCTGGCCGTTGAGCCGCACGCCGGTGGCGGCATCGCGCAGGACGGGTTTGCCGTCTGCCATTTCAATGCGGGCAAGATCGCCGCGAATGCCATGGCCATCAATGCGCAGATCGCTATTGGCCGCGCTGCCAATCCGGCGTGGACGCTCCAAGCTCAGGCTGCGGCCATGGTGCAGGCCGCCAACACCCCGCAATACCAGCCGCAACGTGCCGTTGTCATCGCGGCTAGAGGCGGCAGGTAGCGGCGCGGGGGTTGCGGTCACCAGTTGCAGCTCTTGGCCATCGACATGGATGCTGTCACCCGCACGCAGCATGGCCAGTTGCAACACCGGGCGGCCGTTGACGTGGACTCCGCGCAAGCCCTCGGCCACGGTCAGCCAAATGCCGCGGCGGTCATTGCACAGTTGCAGCAGCCATGGGCCATCCGCTGCCATCGGTGCCAGCCCGGTTGGGCTGCGGCCCAACGCCAGCACGCCGGTATCCAGCGGCAGGTCGGGGCGGGAGGTATCGCAAAAATGCAGGCACAGGTCATTCATCGCCGTGCAATCTAGCATGCGTGGCAAGCTTTTCCGGCAGGGTTTGCGGGCGTGCAGCGGTGGCTGTTCGGGGCGGCCGGTACGCGGCAGAATGGCGGCCTGCCCATCACCTTGCCGCCACCATGTCAAAAATCGATATCCGTCATGCCCATTCCCTGCCCATGCCGCAAGCCCGCAAGGCGATCGAGGAAGTGGCCAAGAAGCTGCAAGACCGTTTCCAGGTTGATTATGGCTGGGAAGGGGACATCCTGAACTTCACCCGTTCCGGCATTGATGGGCATATCGAATTGCAAGCGCAAGCACTGCATGTGCACGCCAAGTTGGGGTTTCTGGCGGCGATGTTCAAAGACCCGATCGAGTCTGAAATCAAGCGCGTGCTGCAAGAGAAATTCTGAGCGCAACACCCGTTCTGGCGGAATGCCAAAGCGTCATGGACGGTTTCGCCGGAAACCGCACGCGCAAGCGTGCTGCACTGCGGCATACTTGGGGTTTTCCGCCCTGAGAGCTTCCGATGCCACGCGCCTACAACTTCGCCCCGGGCCCGGCCATGCTGCCCGAATCCGTGTTGCGCCAAGCGCAGGCGGAGCTGCTGGAGTTTGGCAGTACCGGCGCGTCGATTCTGGAAATCAGCCATCGCGGTCCGGATTTTATTGCCGTGGCACAGAAGGCAGAGGCCGACCTGCGCACGTTGCTGGCCATCCCCGATGAGTATGCGGTGATCTTTGCCGCCGGTGGTGCCACCACCGTGCAAGCCTTGTTGCCGCTGAATTTTGCCGCACCCGGCCAAGCGGCCGACTACGTGGTCAGTGGCCACTGGGGCAAGACCGCGATCAAGCAAGCCGCGCATTGCATCGATGCGCGCACTGCGGCCAGCAGCGAGGCGGGCGGGTTTCGCGATGTACCGGCGCGCAGCACCTGGCAGCTGTCCAAGGATGCCGCGTATGTGCACGTCACCGCCAATGAAACCATCCACGGAGTGGAATGGCGCGAAATCCCCGAGGTGGATAACGCGCCATTGGTGGCCGATTTCAGCTCGTCGATTGCCTCCGAGCCGCTGGATATTTCGCGCTTTGGCATCGTGTATGCCGGTGCGCAAAAAAATCTGGGGCCGGTGGGCATCACGGTCGTCATCGTGCGTCGTGATTTGCTGGAACGTGCCGGCCAGCCGCGAGCGCCGATTTTCGACTACGCCGCGCAGGCCAAGGCGGAGTCGATGCTCAACACGCCGCCCAGTTGGAATTGGTATGTGCTGGGCCTGACCGTGCAGTGGATGTTGGACGAAGGCGGCGTGGTCGAATTTGCCCGCCGCAATGCACGTAAAGCGGCACTGCTGTATGCCGCGATTGATGGCTCTGGCGGCTTTTATCGCAATGCAGTGGCCACCGCTGCGCGTTCGCGCATGAATGTGCCGTTCTTTTTGCACGATGCCGCGCTGGACAAGGTGTTTCTCGAGCAGGCCAAGCAAGCCGGGTTGGTGGCATTGAAAGGCCACCGCGTACTCGGCGGGATGCGTGCATCGCTGTACAACGCCATGCCCGAAGCCGGTGTGCAGGCATTGGTCAATTTCATGCAGGAGTTCCAGAAGGCTCATGGCTAAGAAATCTTCAAGCAAGCCCGGCACCAAAAAAGCGCTCCCCGTGGTGG
This sequence comes from Thermomonas sp., assembly GCA_035433165.1. Classification (GTDB taxonomy): domain Bacteria; phylum Pseudomonadota; class Gammaproteobacteria; order Xanthomonadales; family Xanthomonadaceae; genus Thermomonas. The sequence goes on from DAORUL010000004.1 coordinate 22,555, forward strand.
AGGCCAAGCCTGATTTGTCACAGGTGCGCGCCCAGATCGACGGCATCGACCAACAGATTCAAGCCCTGATTGCCGAGCGCGCCAATTGGGCGCACCAAGTGGGCAAGGCCAAGGGCAAGCTGGCCGCTGCGGTGGATTACTACCGCCCCGAGCGCGAGGCGCAGGTATTGCGGCGGGTGGTCGACCGCAATGACGGCCCGCTGTCGGACGATGTGCTGGTGCGCTTGTTCCGCGAAGTGATGTCGGCCTGTCTGGCCCAGCAAGAGCCGCTGAAGATTGGCTATCTGGGACCGGAAGGCACCTTCAGCCAGCAGGCGGTGTACAAACATTTTGGTCACTCTGCGCATGGCTTGCCGCTGGGCAGCATTGAAGAAGTATTCCAGGAAGTGGCCGCCGGCAATGCCGATTTTGGCGTGGTGCCGGTGGAGAACTCCGGGCAGGGCACCATCCAGGTGACGTTGGATTTGTTCCTCACCTCGCCACTGCGCATTTGTGGCGAGGTGGAGCTGCGCGTGCATCAATATTTGCTGTCGCGCAGTGGCCGCCTGGAGGATGTCGAGCGCATTTTTGGTCACCCGCAAGCGTTGGCGCAGACGGGCGGCTGGACGCGAACACATCTGCCCGGGGTTGAAAAAATCCCGGTGTCCAGCAATGCCGAAGGTGCGCGCCGCGCCCGCAGTGCAGATGATGCTGCCGCGATTGCCGGCGAAACCGCCGCGATTGTCTATGGCCTGAAAAAAATCGCCGGCCCGATTGAAGACCGCAGTGACAACACCACGCGTTTCCTCGTCATCGGCCGGCAGGCGTTCCCGCCGTCGGGCAATGACCGCACCTCTCTGCTGGTGTTCATCCGCGACCGCCCTGGTGCGTTGTATGGCGTGCTGGAGCCGCTGGCACGGCGTGGCATCAGCATGAACCGGATCGAGTCGCGGCCCGAGCACGGGCATAAATGGCAGTACGCATTTTTCATCGATGTCGCCGGCCATTGCGACGAGTCGCCACTGAAAGACGCGCTGGATGAAATTGGCCAACACGGCGATGAAGTGCGCGTATTGGGCTCGTACCCGGTGGCAATTGCATGATTGATTTCAACGCGCTGGCGCCGCCCGGCATCCGCAGCCTGCGTGCGTATGACCCCGGCCACGACTTGGTGGCGCTGCGCCGGCAAGCCGCGCAGCCCTTGCTGGAATTGGGTTCCAACGAAAACCCGTATGGTGCCAGCCGGTTGGCCAAACAGGCGGTCATTGCGGCGCTGGATGGCGCGCATATCTATCCCGATCCACTGGGCGGGGATTTGAAGCGCGCATTGGCGGCAGCGCATGGCGTGGCTGTTGCAAATATCGTGCTGGGCAATGGCAGCCACGAATTGCTGATGCAATTTGCGCAAGTGTTTGCTGGCGCGGGCGACGAGGTGGTGGCCGCGCAGTATGGCTTTGCGGTGTATGCGCTGGCGGCACAGGCCGCAGGTGCCACACTGCGGCTTGCGCCGGCCTTGCCCAACAATCACGCCATGCCGCGCGGGCATGCTCTGGACGCGCTGCTTGCAGCCATCACGGCGCATACCAAGCTGGTGTATCTGGCCAACCCCAATAACCCTACCGGCACGTGGTATTCGCAGACGGCATTCGCTGCATTTTTGGCCAAGATGCCACCCACGGTATTGGTGGTGGTGGATGAGGCCTATGCCGAATTCGTGGATGCCCCCGACTACGCCAGCGCGTTGCCGTTGTTGGCGCAGCATCCCAACCTGATTGTCACCCGCACCTTCAGCAAGGCGTATGCACTGGCTGGGCTGCGCGTGGGGTTTGCGATCGCGCACCCCGATTGCATCGCGGTAATGGAGCGCGTGCGCGAGAGTTTCAATGTCAATGCATTGGGATTGGCGGCAGCGGAAGCGGCGCTGGCCGATGAAGCGCATCTGGCGGCATCGGTGACGGGCAATCGTGTGCAGCGTGATGCGTTGGCAGCGGCGTTGCGCCAGCGCGGCCTTGCCGTATCGCCTTCGCAAACCAATTTCTTGTTGGTGGAATTTGGTGCGGCCACTGCGAAGATCGAGGCCGCCTTGGTGGCACGCGGCGTGATTTTGCGGCCAATGGGGGGCTATGGCTTGGGCGAGTGTTTGCGCATCACGGTAGGCACGGCGCAAGCCAATGCACGCCTGCTGACGGCGCTGGATGAGGTGATGGCGTGAGTGGCATGCACTGGACGGCACATGCGGGCACGCCGTTGCAAGGCGTGTTGACCATTCCCGGTGACAAATCGGTCTCGCACCGGTCGGTGATGTTTGCCGCATTGGCCGATGGCATCTCCACCATCGATGGGTTTTTGGAAGGCGAAGACACCCGCGCCACCGCAGCCATCTTCGAACGCTTGGGCGTGCGCATCGAAACCCCATCGCCGTCGCGGCGCGTGGTGCACGGCGTGGGTATCGATGGTTTGCAGCCTGGCGCTGCGCCACTGGACTGCGGCAATGCCGGCACCGGAATGCGTTTGCTTGCAGGGTTGTTGGCGGCGCAACGCTTTGATTCCGTATTGATTGGCGATGCTTCGCTCAGCAAACGGCCGATGCGGCGGGTGACGGTGCCACTGGCCAGGATGGGCGCCCGCATCGACACCGAGGCAGGCGGCGTGCCGCCACTGCGCATCCACGGTGGGCAAGTGCTGACCGGCATCGACCACACGCTGGAGGTGGCCAGCGCGCAGGTGAAGTCGGCGCTGCTGTTGGCCGGGTTGTATGCGCACGGCGAGACCGTGGTGCGCGAGCCGCACCCCACCCGCGATTACACCGAACGCATGCTGTCGGCGTTCGGTGTGGATATTGAATTCTCGCCCGGGTTTGCGCGGCTGCGTGGCGGCCAACGCCTGCGCGCCACCGATGTGGCGGTACCGGCAGACGTGTCATCGGCGGCGTTTTTCCTGGTCGCAGCCAGTATTGTTCCAGGCTCCGAACTGCGCCTGCGGCAAGTGGGCCTGAACCCGCGCCGCACCGGCTTGCTCACCGCGCTGCGGATGATGGGCGCGGACATTCGCGAAGACAACGCCGGCACCCATGGCGGCGAGCCAGTGGCCGATTTGCGGGTGCGCTACGCGCCGCTGCACGGGATCGAGGTGCCGGAAGCGTTGGTGCCCGACATGATCGACGAATTCCCGGCGCTGTTCATTGCCGCTGCCTGTGCCGAAGGCCCCACCGTGGTGCGTGGTGCGGCCGAGTTGCGGGTGAAGGAATCCGACCGCTTGGGCGTGATGGCCGCTGGCTTGCGCACACTCGGGCTGCAAGTGGATGAAACCCCCGATGGCGCCACCGTTCACCCCGGCACGCTACACGGTGGCGAAATTTCCAGCCAGCACGACCACCGCATCGCGATGGCATTTGCGGTAGCCGCACAGCGCGCCACTGGCGAGGTGCTGATTCGCGATGTGGAGACCGTGGCAACGTCATTCCCGGGCTTTGCGGAGCTGGCGCGTGCGGCGGGGTTCGGGTTGCTTTGAAACCGATTACAGCGGCTGCAGCTGTGCCAATACAGCGGCATCCAAGGCGTCCCAATCCACGCTGTCCAGGCTGTGCAAACCGCACGTGGCATTGACCAGCAGCTTGCGTTGCACATCGCTGCGGTGCAGCGCCACGGCGTAGGGAATGCGCATGAAAGTCACCATCGTGTAGTGCGGTACAAAGCGCCCTGGGTGGCGCGCTTGCAGCAGCAGCTCCAATTGCCGCTGCAGCAGGAAATCGGCATCGTCGACTTTGTCGCGCATTTCAATGTAGTTCTCCAATGCCATTTGCTGGATTGCTTCTGCATTGGGCTTGCGTTCGGCTTCGAATGCGGCGAACGCTTCGGCCAGGGATGCGGTGGCGGTCAGATGTTCGGCCAGCGCCACGCAATCTTCGAACGCGCAATTCATGCCTTGCCCGTGAAACGGCACCATGGCATGTGCGGCGTCGCCCAACAGCACCGCTTGCCCGCCCAAGTGCCAACGGTCCAGATACAAGGTGGCCAGCGTGCCCACCGGGTTGGTCTCAAAGTCATGCTGCAACCTGGGGATCAGCGGCAACGTATCGGGGAAGTCGCGTGCAAACAATGCCTGCGCCTGTTCACCGGTTTGCACCTGCGCAAAACTGGGATAACCGCCTTCGTGCGGCATGAACAAGGTCACCGTGAAGGTGCGCTCGTCATTGGGTAAAGCAATGCACATGTAGTGGCCACGCGGCCAGATATGCAGGGCATTGGGCTCGATGCGAAAGCCACCATCGGCCGCCGGCGGGATTTCCAGTTCCTTGTAACCGTGCCCCAGGCCTTCGCTGCGCTCACCCAGCGGCTGCACTTTGGCGATCTCGGCGCGCAAGGTGGAGCCGGCACCATCGGCACCAATCAATGCGCGGAACGGGTGCGCAATCACCGCATCATGATGACGAAAATGCGCGATGTGATCGACAAAATCCGCATGTTCCAAGGCGTAATCAAAATGCAGGCGCGCACCGTGCGATTCGGCAATATTCAGCAGCACGATATTGAGCTCGCCACGGCTGATCGAATAAATCACTTCCGAATCATCACGCCCGTAGCGCTGCAGGCCCGGCGTGCCGTGGAGTGGATGCACATAACGACCGCGCATCATCACCGCTTGCTTCAATACGGCCGCATCGGCGCCCGCTTGGCGCAGCGCATGCAGGCCGCGCTCGGCCAGCGCCAGATTGATCGAGCGCCCACCTGCATAACCATCAATGCGGGGGTCGCCGCGACGTTCGAATACATCCACCGACCATCCGCGCTGTGCCAGCAAAATGGCCAGCAGGGCACCCGCCAGGCCGCCGCCGATGAGAGTGATCGGCTTGGCTTCACTGGCCATTGCGCCACTCCTGCACGGTGCGTACGAAACGCAGGACATCGGCGAAGGTGTTGTACAGCGGCACGGGTGAGATGCGGATGACGTCGGGTTCGCGCCAGTCGCCCAGCACGCCGTGTGCGGCGAGGAAGTCGAACAGGGCACGGCCTTGCGCACGGCCGCCGATGACACGCAGTGACAATTGGCAGCCGCGTTGGCTGGGCATGCTTGGCGTCACGATTTGCAATACATCGTGCAGATGGACGCGGATCAGTTGTTCCAGATAGCCGGTTAGTTGCTCGGACTTCAGGCGCAACGCTGGCAAGGTGGCGCGATCGAATTGATCGAGTGAGGCACGCAGCGGGGCCAGCCCCAGGATCGGCGGATTGGAGAGCTGCCAACCGTCTGCGCCGGGCGTGGGTGAAAACTGCGGGCCCATCTTGAAACGCACCGACTCGTCATTGCCCCACCAGCCGGCAAAGCGCGGTCGGTCGGTGTGCGCGTGGCGCTGGTGGACAAAACAACCGGCCACCGCGCCGGGACCAGCGTTCAAATACTTGTAGTGGCACCACACGGCGAAATCGGCATCGGCAGCGTGCAGCTGCAAGGGCAGGTTGCCCACCGCATGCGCCAGGTCAAACCCGACCAAGGCGCCAGCGGCGTGGCCAAGGCGTGCAATTTCCCCGAGATCAAACGCTTGCCCGGTGCGGTACTGCACGCCCGGCCAGACAATGCACGCCAGCCGTGGGCCGCACTCGGCAATGGCGCGCTCGATGGTGGCCATCGAGAACGTACCGTCCTCGCCATCGGGTTCTACTTCGACCAATGTTTCAGCGGGATCAAGACCATGAAAGCGGCATTGCGATTCCAGTGCATAGCGGTCCGAGGGGAATGCGCCGGCTTCCATCAACAGCACCGGGCGTTCACGCGTTGGCCGATAAAAACTGACCAGCATCAAGTGCAAATTGGTCGATAGCGAATTCATCGCCACCACTTCGGAGGGCTGTGCGCCCACCACCCGTGCCAGTGGCTCACGCACGAGCGCGTGATAGGTCATCCACTGTGCGTTGCCGGTGAAATGGCCTTCCACCGCGTCATGCGCCCATTTGTCCAACACTTCTTCGAGATGCGCACGGGCCCCCTTGGGTTGCAGGCCCAGCGAATTGCCGACGAAGTAGGCTTGCGGGACGCCGTTGTGCAGCGGCAAGTGGAATTCATTGCGGAATTCACGCAGCGGATCGGCTGCATCACAGGCGGCGGCGTGTGCGTCGGTCAACGAATCGATCATGCAAACCTCGAAGCCGAAAGGCCCAACCATTCCAGTGCAGTACCGTTGTAGAGCCGAGCCTGCTCGGCTTCGCCCAATCCCAGTCGTCCGATGCCTTCACCCGGCACTTGTTCACCCAACGGGAACGGATAGTCGGTGCCCAACATCACCCGCTCACTGCCGCACACCTCCAGCAAGTAGCGCAGCGCAGCGTCGTCGGCCACCCAGGAATCGAAATACAGGCGCTTCAGATACTCGCGCGGATTGCGGAAATTGTCGGTGGCGACCAAATCCGGCCGCATATTGAATCCGTGTTCGATCCGGCCGATGGTGTAGGGGAAACTTCCGCCGCCGTGTGCCAGCGCCACGCGCAATTTCGGTAGCCGTTCCAACACACCGCCAAACGCCAGGCAACAGGCCGCACGCGATTGCTCGGCCGGCATTCCCACCAGCCATGGCAGCCAATATTTGGGCATCGAATCGGTGCCCATCATGTCCCACGGATGTACCAGAATCGCGGCCCCCAAATCGGCGGCGGCCTCGAAAAATCCGAACAGCTCCGGCGCATCCAGATTCCAGTGCGCATCGTTCGGACCATTGATGTGCGACCCGATCTGCACACCTTGCAGCCCCAATTCATCCATGCAACGTTCCAACTCGCGGATGGCCAGTTGCGGCGATTGCAGTGGCACCGTGCCGATACCGGCGTAGTGGCGCGGGTAGTCGCGACAGGTGCGCGCCATGTGGTCGTTCAGCGACCGGTGCAATTCCAGGGCTTGATTGGGTTTCGCCCATTCGCTGAACATCACCGGCACGGTACTCAGCACTTGCACCTGCACGCCAAACCGGGCGTAGTCGTCGATGCGGATTTGCGGATCCCAGGTCTTGGGCCAGATCTCGCGGAAGAACTTGCCATCTTTGTAAATACGATGGCGATCATCGTCACCGTGGTGGATTACCGGGAAGCGGGCGTCGCCGTACTTGGCGGCAAGATCCGGCCAGTCGCGTGGCAGGTAATGGGCGTGGGTGTCGATTTTGAGCATGACGCGATTCTAGGCCCTGGTTGTTCCGGATATGGCGTCAGCAACTCGCCGCTAGCGCTGTTCCAGCAGCCGCCTCGCCGCGGCACGCGCCTCATCACTGACATCCGCACCGCCCAGCATGCGGGCGATTTCCTCGATGCGGCCAGCACTGTCCAGTGCGAGCACCGCCGATTGGGTGATGCCATCTTGCGCGGCTTTGCTGACGCGGTATTGCGCGTGGCCGGCTGCCGCCACCTGCGGTTGGTGGGTGACGCACAGCACTTGTTTGGATGCGCCAAGCTGACGCAGTTTGGCGCCCACGGCGGCGGCCACGGCGCCACCGATGCCGGCATCGACTTCATCGAAGATCATGCAGGGCACGGCGTCCTGGCCCTGGGTGGCCACTTCAATGGCCAAGGAAATGCGTGAAAGTTCGCCGCCCGAGGCGACTTTGCGCAGCGGGCGCGGCGGTTGGCCGGGGTTGGCGGCGACCAGGAATTCGGCGCGTTCGCTGCCATTGGGGTCCGGCATTGCGTGGGTGTTGGCTTCGAGTTGGACTTCAAAATGGCCACCTGCCATGCCCAGTTCGGCAATCAGCACCGTCACGGCGGCCGCCAGGGTGTTGCCGCAATCGCGGCGCGAGGCGCACAGTGCATCGGCGGCATGTTGCCAATCGCTGTGCGCACCGGCGATAGCGCGATCCAGCCGTTGCAGGGTGGCATCGGCATCGGCCAGTGCATCCAGTTCGATGGCGAGCGCGTCACGATGGGCGGCCAGCTGTTCGGGCGCGATGCGGTGCTTGCGTGCCAAATCCTGCACGCGGGTGAGCTGGCGTTCGATCTCGGCCAGCGCATCGGGGTCCAGGTCCAAATCGCCGCGGATGCGTTCCAGCAGGGCGAGTGCTTCGTCCAGTTGGATGACTGCCGAGTCCAGCAGCGCATCCACATCATGCAAACGTGGCTCGTGGGCGGCTTCACGTTGCAACCCGCTGCGCAGGTGCTGCACGCGGCTGGCCAGTGCGTCGTCACCATTCAACGCAGTCAGCCCCGCTTCGCAAGCAGCAATGAGCGACGCCGCATGCGCGTGGCGGCGGTGGTTGGCGTCAAGTTCGGCCAGCACGGCAGGCTCCAGTGGCTGCGCCTGCAATTCGTGCAATTGGTGTTGCAGCCACTGTTGGCGGTCGGCCACATCGCCACGGGCGAGCAGGGTGGCACGTTCTTCGGTCAGTTGCTTCCAGCGTGTGGCCGTGTTGCGCACCGTGTCGAGCAGCGTGGTGTGGCGGGCGGCGGCATCGAGCAAATCAGTTTGTTGGCCGCGCACCAACAAGGCCTGTTGGGCGTGCTGGCCGTGAATTTCCACCAGTAATCGCGCAAGTTCAGTCAATTGCGCGATGGTGGCGGCACGGCCATTGATCCATGCCTTGCTGCCACCGTCTGCGCGCAGCGTGCGGCGTAGTTGGCAGGTGTCGCCATCATCCAGTTCCGCGTCGGCAAGCCAGGCGCGGGTAAGCGGCGCATCGGCAAGATCAAACTCGGCTTCCAGCTCGGCGCGCTGTGCGCCATGGCGCACCACACCGGCATCGGCGCGGGCACCGGACAGGAAGCCCAGTGCGTCCACCAGCAAGGATTTGCCGGCGCCGGTTTCGCCGGAAATCACGGTCATCCCCGCGCCAAACTCCAATGCGGCATGGGCAACAACGGCGAAGTCCCGGATGGAAAGTCGAGTCAGCATGGCTGCGCATTGTGCCTGCGCCCGCTTGCATGCGGTAGCCGTTGCGGCATACAACATGAGGATGGCTCGAAAAACTGCCCACGACATCGCCCAAGACCCGCGTGCCCGGCAACTGCTGCGCACCTTGGTGGCGCGGCATATCCGCTCTGGCGAGCCGGTGGGCTCGCAGACCCTGGCCAAGCACGCGGGGCTGGATGTCAGTCCCGCCACCATCCGCAATATTCTGGCCACGCTGGAAGATGCCGGCCTGCTGGCCGCACCGCATAGCAGTGCCGGCCGTGTACCCACCGCGCAGGGCTATCGCTTGTTTGTGGATACCTTGCTGCAGGTCAAGCCCTTGGCCGAGAGCGAAACCCGGAACCTGCGTAGCAGCTTGCAGGTGGGTGCGGGTACCCGTGCGCTGCTGGACAGCACGTCGGAATTGCTGTCCGCCATGACCCATTTTGCCGGCATGGTGAGTGTGCCCAAGCGTGAAAGTTTTGCGTTCCGGCAAATTGATTTTGTGACACTGGACCCGCAGCGGGTGCTGGCCATCGTGGTGTTTGCCGATGGCGAGGTGCAAAACCGCGTGGTGCAACTGCGGCGCGTGGTGACGCCGTCAGAGCTGGAGCAGGCAGCCAATTATCTGAACACGCATTTTGCCGGGCAACCGCTGGGCTTGATTCGTGCAAGGTTGTTGGGCGAATTGCGCGCAGCGCGCAGCGAGATGGAACGGCTGTTGGCCAGCTCGCTGGAATTGGCCGAGCAAGCTTTTGCCCCCGCCAATGAGGACGACATGCTGGTGGCCGGGCAGACCCGCTTGCTGGGCTTGCAGGATATGGCCGACATGGAGCAGCTGCGCGCGCTGTTTGAAGCCTTCGCCGAAAAACGCGAGCTGCTGCAATTGCTGGAACGCACCGCCAAAGCGCCGGGGATGCGCGTGTTTATTGGCGAAGAGGCTGGCCTTGCGCCATTGGAAGGGATGTCGCTGGTGGCCGCGCCGTACGGCCGCGATGGCCGCGTGCTGGGGGTGTTGGGCGTGATTGGCCCCAGCCGCATGGCCTATGAACGGGTGATCCCGGTGGTGGACGCGGCAGCGGCGTTGTTGGGGGCCGCCTTGAATCCGGAGAGCTAAGCCCCCATCCCCAGTGGCAGTGCGGCATTGGGCCGCGAATTCAAGCCGTGGACATGAGCATGGACCCGACGCAGGACACTAACGACGCCACCAACGAGGTGGATTCGCACGACCCCATCGAAGCGCTGCACGCCGAAATCGAGCAGCTCAAGGCGCAATCCTTGGTCGAGCGCGCCGATCTGGACAACCAGCGCAAGCGCTTGGCCCGCGATATCGAAATGGCACGCAAGTTTGCCAACGAGCGCTTGCTGAGCGATTTGCTTCCGGTCTTCGACAGCCTGGATGCCGGTTTGAATGCGGCAAGTGGCGATACCGGCGCGCTGCGCGACGGGATGCAATTGACCTACAAGCAGCTGTTGAAAGTGGCGGCCGATCACGGCATGGAAGTGCTGGACCCCACCGGCCAGCCGTTCAATCCGGAGCATCACCAGGCCATCAGCCAGGGCGAGTCCGAGGGCGTTGCGCCCGGTCATGTGATCACCGTGTTCCAGAAAGGCTATGTGCTGAACGGGCGGCTGTTGCGGCCGGCATTGGTCATCGTGGCCAAGCACGATTGACCGCAATTGATTGCGGCTAGGCCTTGAAGCCGGCTTCGGCATCCCCAAATAACGACCATCGGCGCAGCGCGCCATTGCATACCAAACTCAAGAGGACACTGTCATGGGCAAGATCATCGGCATCGACCTGGGTACCACCAACTCCTGCGTTTCCATCATGGAAGGCGGCAAAGCCCGCGTGATTGAAAACAGCGAGGGCGACCGCACCACCCCGTCCATTGTGGCATGGACCAAAGACGGCGAAGTGCTGACCGGCGCATCCGCCAAGCGGCAAACCGTCACCAACCCGAAGAACACCTTCTACGCGGTGAAGCGCCTGATTGGCCGCAAGTTCACCGACGCCGAAGTGCAAAAGGATTTGGGCCTGGTGCCGTACACCATCACCCAGCACGACAATGGCGATGCGTGGGTGGCACTGGCCGATGGCAAGAAGCTGGCCCCGCAGGAAGTCTCCGCCAAAGTGCTGGAGAAAATGAAGAAGACCGCCGAAGCCTTCCTGGGTGAAACCGTCACTGAGGCGGTGATCACCGTGCCGGCCTACTTCAATGACAGTCAGCGCCAGGCCACCAAGGATGCCGGTCGCATTGCCGGCCTCGATGTGAAGCGCATCATCAACGAGCCCACTGCCGCCGCGCTGGCCTATGGCCTCGACAAGGGCGACAACAAGGATCGCAAGATCGTGGTGTATGACCTCGGCGGCGGTACCTTCGACGTGTCGATCATTGAAATCGCCAACATCGACGGTGAGAAGCAATTTGAAGTGCTGGCCACCAATGGCGATACCTTCCTCGGTGGCGAAGACTTCGATAACCGCGTCATCGATTATTTGGTGGAAGAGTTCCAGAAGACCGATGGCGTGGACCTGCGCAAGGATCCGCTGGCGCTGCAGCGCCTGAAGGATGCGGCCGAGCGCGCCAAGATCGAGTTGTCTTCCAACCAACAGACCGACGTCAACCTGCCGTACGTGACGGCCGATGCCACCGGCCCGAAGCATCTGAACATCAAGCTGACCCGCGCCAAGCTGGAAGCCTTGGTGGACGATCTGGTGAAGAAGACCATCGAGCCCTGCCGCGTGGCGTTGAATGACGCCGGCCTGCGCGCGTCCGACATCACCGAAGTGATCCTGGTCGGCGGCCAGACCCGCATGCCCAAGGTGCAGGCGGCGGTGGCCGAGTTCTTCGGCAAGGAACCGCGCAAGGACGTCAACCCGGACGAGGCCGTGGCCATCGGTGCTGCGGTGCAGGGCGGCGTGCTGGCCGGTGACGTGAAGGACGTGTTGCTGCTCGATGTCACCCCGCTGTCGCTGGGCATCGAAACGCTGGGCGGCGTGTTCACCAAGATCATCGAAAAGAACACCACCATCCCGACCAAGGCCTCGCAAACCTTCAGCACCGCCGAAGACA
>DAORUL010000005.1:0-11302 GCA_035433165.1 Thermomonas sp.
CCGTGGCGGTGGTGTTCGTCGCGTTTTGGTGGCTGTTGATGTGGGCGATGGAAAAGCAAGGCTGGCGGATTACGATTTAGCCGCAGCGATAGCGGCGATACGCGCCTTGCGCAACGCCTCGCCAAATGCAGGCCCGCGGATGCCTTGCGCTTGGATGTCATCACTGCGCACCGCCAGCGCCGCCGCATGCAGCCGACGCAAGCGGCTGGCCTGCGGGTACGCGGTGTCGGCATGACCCAATCGCCCACGCGCATCGGCTTCGCACACCGTGGCCAGCTGGTCGATGCGGGCCGGTTTGCGAAAGCCATCGCAGCGCGCAATCAAATCATGCACGGTGCTGGGTTTGAGTTCGTCGATGCGATGCACATTCAGATGTTCGCGGCAGCCAATCACCGCCAGTTCGCGGTGCTCGCCGGGGACTTTCAACCGTTCGCTCAGCGCCTGTACCGGCGCAACTCCGCGCTGCTCATGCAGCAGGTGGCGTGGCAAGACATCGGCAGGCGTCAATGCCTTGCCAAGGTCGTGGCAGAGCGCGGCATAGCCAATCAAATCATCACCGGGTGCAAGCGTTGCGGCCATTGCGCAGACCAGTTCGCAATGCACGCCGGTATCCACTTCCGGGTGATAGTCCACACGCTGCGGCACACCGTACAGCGCGTCCACTTCAGGCAGCACCGCATGCAGTGCTGCGGCTTGGCGCAGGCTGTGAAGGAAGGCAGACGGCGCAGCGTAGCGCAGCGCCTTTGCCAATTCCTGCCAGACCCGCTCGGGTACCAGCGCGGCCAATTCACCGCTGGCGGCCATTTGTCGCATCAAGGCCAGTGTTTCGGCCGCGATTGTGAAACCCAGTGGCGCCAGCCGCGCCATGAATCGCGCGGCCCGCAGTACCCGCAACGGGTCTTCGACAAACGCCGCGCCCACATGCCGCAGCACGCGTGCGTGAATGTCCTGCACACCGCCCAACGGATCCACCAGCGCGCCGTCTTCGGCTTGCGCAATGGCATTGATGGTGAAGTCGCGACGGCGCAAATCCTCTTCCAACGTCACCGATGGATCGGCGTGGGCCACGAATCCGGTATAGCCGCGCCCGGATTTGCGCTCGGTGCGCGCCAGCGCATATTCCTCGCCAGTGGCAGGATGTAAAAACACCGGGAAATCGCGCCCCACCTGGGTGAACCCTGCATCCAGCATGTCTTGCACGCTGGCACCTACCACCACGAAGTCACGGTCGCCAGGCGTCAGCCCCAACAAGGCATCGCGTACGGCACCGCCGACGAGGTAGGTGCGGGAGGTGGTGGAGAGCAGGGGCATGGCGTGATGATGCCTGATCGGGTGGGTGCTGGCTGATAACCGTTGTGCTGCCAGTGGCAATCCACTTCGTGCTGGTCGCGTGCGATGGCAGCAGCCACGATGTGGGGACCGCCACCTGCCGCTATTTGGCTATTTGTGGTGTGGCCTGGCGCTGGCCGCTGGCGCAGGTTTGGGGGGAGGTGGCGGATTGGCCACGTCCGCAACCGGGCACGCAAACCCCTTGCGCGGGCCATTGGTGATGCCCAGCAAGCGGTCGGACAGGCGCAGTGCATCGCCGTTGAGCCGCCAGTCGTACACGGTGCTGAAGCTGAGTACGCGGGCGACGTATTCGCGGGTTTCCTTATAGCCGATAGTTTCGATCCAGAGGTCGGGATCGCTATCCGGACGTTGACTCACCCAGCGGTTCAGCGGTGCCGGGCCGGCGTTGTAGCCGGCGATGACTTGATAGGGTTTGCCGCCATAGCGGTCCATCAATTGCCGCAGATAGGCACTGCCCAGGGTGATATTGGTGTCGGCATCAAACAGGCTGTCACCGCCAGCCCAGGCCAGCCCGAGTTTGGCGGCCACGCTGGCACCGGTGCCGGGCAGGACTTGCATCAGGCCACGCGCATCGGCGGCCGAGCGTGCATTGGGATCAAACACCGATTCTGCACGGATTTCAGCGGCCACCCACGCGGGGTCCAGATTGTTGCGTGTTGCCTCGCGGCGAATGCTGGCCTCGTGATGCAGCGGGAAACGCAATTGGTACAGGCGTTGTTCGTCCGGATAGCGTTTGCCGCCGGCATTGACCAGCGCGAACACGCCACGGTCGAACCAGCCGTTGTCCTGCGCCACTTCCACCGCCAAACGGCGCTGTTCATCGCCAAAGCGCTCCAAGGCGGTGTTCCATTCGCGCACCGCCCATCCTTTGCGGTCCAGCATGTACAACTGCAAGGCGCGCACGATGGCGGGGTCACGTGCGACCGCCAGTTTGGCGGCAGGCGTGGCATCCAACTGCCACGGGCACAGTGCATAGGGTTGGTGCAAACGGTCGGCGGCCAGAAAGCCGTAAAAATCGGTCTTGCGTGCAGCCTGCGCATACACCGCCTTTGCGCCTGCGCTATCACCACTGAGTTCGCTGGTGCGAGCGGCAAAATACAGCCAGCGTGAATCGTTGCGCTGGGCATCGGGCATCTTGCGGATGGCGGCCAGAGCGGCAGGCCAATCGCTGCGGGTCAGTGCTTCACGCACGCGCCATTCGCGGAGGTTGTCATCGAATGCGGATTCCGGCACCGCGGCCAGCCGACGTGCGGACTCCGGCAGATACGAGGCCACTGTCCAGAGCGCGATCTGCGCCAGCACGCGGCCATTATCCGGCTCGCCAAACGCCAATGTTTTTGCGGCCGATGGCAGCAACGCTTCGGCGCGATCCGGCGCACTCTTGGCGAGCCGTGCCAACGCCATGGAGGCCACCAAGCGGCTGCGCGGTGTTTTTGGCCAAGTGTCCAGCGCGGCATCGGGCTTGTCGAAAAACGCCGCATACGCATTGGCCTGTGCGGCATCAGCGGCAGGCAGGCCGCGTGCGATGCTGCGCATCACCGCAGGTTGTGCGTCGCTGACTGCCAAATCAAAACGCTCCCAGCGCAGTGCATCACTCAATTCGCCACGCGCCGCGAGCAGCGCAAATGGAGCATCGCAACTGCCGGGCAGGGATTTGCCGCTGCTGCGCCACAGTGCTTGCGCATCATTCGTCCATGTCTTGTCGATGCGGTTGCTGGCAGCCATGGCGGTGAGGCGCTGGCAACGCAGGCCGATATCGGTGATGTCGGCATCCCACAGATTCAAGAAAGTAAGCCACTCATTGCGCTTGGCAATCGCGCTCAGCCATTCGTTGCGAAAGGCATCGCCCACGGCCTCGCCTTTGTGCGCCGCCAGAAACGCATTGCCGCGCACCAGCGGCAAGCTGTCCAGTTGTTTGCGCAGCGCGGCGTACTCCAGCCATGCCGCCAATGGCTGGCTGCTGAAACCGGCCAAGGCCAGGTCATTCAAACCGCCACGCGATGCGGCATCAAACGCCGCTTTCAATGCCGGGTCGGGCGCGGCAATCCTGATGGGGGTGCGTTGCAGTAGCGGGCTGGGGCGCGTGTTGGCGGTTTGTGCAGCAGCCGTCCCGCCGCACAGCGCCATTGCCAATGTGGCCAACACGGCCGAAGTGAACTTGTGCATGACGTGACTATAGCCGGAGCGCAGCGTTGGGTGGCAGCTCTCCGCTCCGATGCGGAAACGGAGTGTTCACTGCCGCATGGGCAACTCAGAAAAGCTCAGGGCATCGGCTGTTGTGCACCTGATGCGACGGCATGCAGGGGGCTCAAAGATTCTGGTAATTCGGCCCGCTGCCGCCTTCCGGGGTAACCCAGATGATGTTTTCGTAGGGATCTTTGATATCGCAGGTTTTGCAATGCACGCAATTGGCGGCGTTGACCTGGAGGCGTTTGCCGGCGGCATCTTCCACCATTTCATAGACACCTGCGGGGCAGAAGCGGGTGCAGGGGTTGGCGTATTCGTGGGCGCATTGGCTGACGCAGACGTCGGTGTTGAGCACATGCAGGTGCACCGGCTGGTCTTCGTCGTGCGAGGTGGCGGCGTAATAGACGCTTTGCAGGCGATCACGCGGAATCAGTGTGCGCTCCACATAGTCGCGCTTGGGAGCTTCGAACTGGCCGAGCTTGTGCAGTGCTGACCAGTCCGCTTTGTTCTTCAAGGTCCACGGTGAATAACCATGGGTGACGGTTTCCCAGGCGGCGTTGAGCATGCCAAACCACAAGCCTTTCTTGAACGCGGGTTTGATATTGCGGACAGTTTTCAATTCCGCCATGGCGGCGGAGGCACGCAACTTGGCGTCAAAGCCGGCTGCTTGCAATGCGCTGCCAACCAGGTGTTCGGCGGCCAGCATGCCGCTGCGAATGGCTTGGTGGGTGCCTTTGACCTTGGGCACGTTGAGCAACCCCGCGGTATCGCCAATCAGCAATGCGCCGGGCATGTCGCACTTGGGCAGGGATTGATAACCGCCGGTGACAATCGCGCGTGCACCCGCTGACAGGATGTTGCCGCCGTCCAACAAGGGTTTGACCATCGGGTGATTTTTCCATTGCTGGAATGCTTCCCATGGTTTGTAGTTGGGGTCGGTGTAATCCAGCCCGCTGACATAGCCCAGCGCAATTCGACCTTGGTCGAGGTGATACAGGAAACTGCCGCCATAGGTGTGGTTATCGGCCGGCCAGCCAAAACTGTGCACGATTTTGCCGGGTGTCACGCGATCTTCCGGCACCTGCCACAGCTCTTTGATGCCAATCGAATAGCCTTGCGGGTCGCAATCGGCATCCAGTTGGAAGCGTTTGATCAGGCGCTTGGTCAAATGGCCGCGTGCGCCTTCGGCCAGCACGGTGACTTTGGCGTGGATATCAATGCCGGCGGTGAAGCCGGGTTTGTGCGTGCCGTCTTTGGCCACGCCCATATCGCCGATGCGCACGCCGATGACCTTGCCGGACGCGTCATGCAGGGTTTCGGCGGCGGCAAAGCCGGGGTAGATTTCCACGCCCAATGCTTCGGCTTGCGGTGCCAGCCATGCGCACATGGCACCCAAGCTGACGATGACATTGCCGTGATTGGCCATACCCGGAGGCGTTGGCAATTTGTGGCCACCGGTTTTGTTGAGCAACCAAAACTCATCGTGCTTGGCATCGATGCAAATCGGCGGCGGATTGCTGCGCCAATTGGGTAGCAGCGCATCCAGCGGGCCGGTTTCGATCACTGCACCGGACAGGATGTGCGCGCCGATGTTGCTGGCCTTTTCGATCACGCACACCGTGATTTCGGGATTGAGTTGCTTGAGGCGAATGGCAAACGACAGCCCGGCAGGGCCGCCACCAACTGTGACGACGTCGTATTCCATCACGTCGCGTTCGATGGACGCGGCAGCAGGCTGGTTCATGCGGATCTCCTTGGACTCACTGCAATTGTCCGGGCTTTGATTCGAGCCGGCAATCCAGAACCGTGATTTGCACGCATCAATGCCGAGTGGCGGGGTGATGCAGCGCCTGCTGGTGCGTCTGCCCGGTGGTCAACGCCCAGCCGGCAATTTGCGGTGCCAAGCGATCCAGTGCTTGCCCGAACGCGTTGACCACGCTGGCAACCTCGGTATCGCTGGCCGGTTGCACCAGCTGAAAACTGCGGCTGCCGACAATCGACAGGTCGCCGGAATACAGGAGTTTGGCATTGATATCGAGACTGGCTGCCGGCACTGCATTGCCGGCGTAATCGGCGCGAAACTCGCGGACTTCCAACAGCAGGCGGTAGTCGGCATCCATGCCGCTGCTTTGGCGCGCCACCGCGGCAATCTTGCCGGAAGCCTCCAGGGTGTGCAGCACGCTGTCTTCCACCAACTCACTCGGACTACGCGCCCACAGTGCGCCTCGGTACACCTGCAATTCACCGGGGATGGGACTGACCAGGATGCCGGGGCCTTCCAAAATCGGCATGCTGGCACTGCGCGTGGTGGCCAATGACCACGCCACGTGCGGCCATGCCGCATCGGCCTGTGGGTGCAGCACCGGCGCATAGAGCTTGGGGGTCTCCTTGGGGCCGCCGATCAGGCTGCTGCAAGCGGGGAGCAGGCTGATCGCCAGCAGGACGGCGGCAAGGCGGGGCAGGCGACTCATTTGGGGTCAAACTCCTTGGGTGTTTCGCGGCCCAGAATGTAGCGTGCGGGGTTGCCTTGCAGGCGGCCACTGAGGGTACGCAAGTCGCGGATCAAGCCGCGCAATTCGACCAGGGTGGGTTCCACTTGCGGCAACCCGTTGCGGGTGAAGTTTTTGATCGCCGGGCGATTTTCAGCAAGCAGTGCATCGGCATTGCCGGCGGTGGATTCCAGCTTGGTGGCGGCCGCATCCAACTTGTCCAGCAAAGCCGGCAGGCGTTGCACCAGGTTCTGATCGAGCCCTTGCAAGGTGCCGTTGGCGGTATCCAGGGTGGTCTTCATGCTGGCGGCGGCATCGCGCGCATTGACGATCAATTTGCCGATGTCCTCGCGTTGGTTGGCCAGTGTATTGGTGGTTTTTTCCAGATTATCCAGCGTCGCCGTGATGCGCCGGATATTGTCATCGCTGAGCAGCTGATCGAGGCGTGCCACCAAACGATTGGCGGTATCGGAAATGTTTTGCAGGGCAGACGGTTCGGTGCGGATGATGGGTAGGTCTTGTCCCGGCGCGGCCTCCAGCGTGGCTGCATTGGGGCTGCCGCCGCTGAGCAGGATAAACGGCACACCGGTGATGCCCTGTTGCGAGAGCTTGGCACGCGTGTCCACCTTGACCGGGGTATTGGATTTCAGTTTGAGAATGGCGATGACTTGGCGAGCGTCGGAATCATTGAGTGCCAAGTTTTCCACGGTGCCCACCGCCAGTCCGTTGTATTGCACGCTGCCACCTTCAGTCAGGCCAGTGACCGGCTCGCTGAACACCACTTGGTACTGCCGAAAATTGCGCGACGATGAGAAATTGCTGGCCCACAAGGCAAATAGCAACGCCAGCACCAAGGTGGCCAAGCTGAAGGCGCCGATCAGCACGTAATTGGCACGGGTTTCCATCAGGGGTTTCCTTCTGTTACCACCCGCGCAGCACGCCCGCGTGGCCCATTGAAATACTCTTGCACCCACGGATGGTCGAGCTGTTCCAGCGCGGCCACCGGGGCAGTGGCAATGACCTTGCGGTCAGCCAATACCGCCACACGGTCGCAGATCGTGTACAGGGTGTCGAGGTCGTGGGTGATCAAGAACACGGTAAGACCCAGCGCATTGCGCAGGGTCAGGATCAACTGGTCGAAAGCGGCAGCCCCAATGGGGTCGAGCCCGGCGGTCGGTTCATCCAGGAACAACAGCGGTGGATCCAGGGCCAGGGCGCGCGACAGGCCGGCGCGCTTGCGCATGCCGCCAGACAGTTGTGACGGCAGTTTGTCGATGGCATTGGCGGGGAGCCCGGCCAGCTTGATTTTCAGCAGCGCCAATTCATAACGCAGCGAACGCGGCAGATCGGGGTAGTACTCCTTCAGCGGCACTTGCACGTTCTCACCCACCGTCAGTGAGGAAAACAGTGCACCATCCTGAAACAGTACCCCCGTATTGCGCTCGATGTGATGACGCACCGCAGGGTCTTCCGAGGTGGCATCCACACCCAGTAGTCGGATGCGCGCGGCATTGGGTTTGCGCAGACCCAGAATCGAGCGCATCAGTACCGATTTGCCAGAACCCGAGCCGCCCACCACGCCAAGAATTTCGCCGCGCTGTACATCCAGGTCCACACCATCGTGCACCAGTTGTTCGCCAAACCGATTGACCAGGCCGCGCACGCGAATCAGTGGAGTCTCGCCCAAGGCCACACCATCAATGGTGTTCGATTGCGGCATCGTCAGTAATCCATCTGCATGAACCACAACGCGGCGAAGGCGTCGATGATGATCACCATCGAAATCGCCTGCACCACGCTGGATGTAGTGCGCTCACCCAGCGACTGCGCGGTGCCTTCGACTTGCAGGCCTTCCAGGCAGCCAATCAAAGCGATGATCATGGCGAAGAAAGGCGCTTTCACCATGCCGACCACGAAATGCCGCAAGTGCAGGGTTTCGTGCATGCGTGCGATGTACGCAGTGGCAGGAATATCGAGGTTGAACGCACCCACCGCCATGCCGCCCAGGATGCCGGCAACCATCGCGATGAAGGTCAACAGCGGCAACATCGCCAACAAGGCCAGCAGGCGCGGAATGACCAACAAATCGACCGGATCCAGACCCAGCACCCGAATTGCGTCCACTTCCTCGCGGTTGACCATCATCCCGATCTGTGCGGTAAACGCACTTGCAGTGCGGCCCGCCAGCAAAATGGCGGTGAGCAGCACACCAAACTCGCGCAGGAACGCCGCATTGACCAATTCGACGATGTAGATGGTGGCACCAAAATCCTGCAGCACCATCGCTCCCAGGAACGCAATTACCGCACCAACCATGAACGACAGCAGTGCTACCAACGGAACCGCGTCCAGGCCGACCTGTTCCATGTGGTGCACGGTGGAGGTAAGCCGCAATCGCCACGGTTGCTTGATCAGGCGCAACAGCTTGACCTGCACTTCGCCCATGAAGCTGACCAGGGCAACGATCTCACGGGTGTTGTTGACCAAACCCAGGCCGACACGGCCCAACATCGCTTGCACCCCATATTCTTTCTTGCGTTGCGGGCGGTCGTCGTGCACATCTTCGATGGCCGCTACCAGCGCCTGCTGGTCGTCGCGAAACTGCAGGGTGTCAAACGCCATCTTGCGATGTTCAGCAAAGCGCAACAGTTGCAACACGCCCAATGTGTCCAGCCGCTCACAGCCACGCGCATCAATCGTGTGCAAATTGTCAGGCGCGTGTGCCAAGACCTCGGTGACCTGACTGGCAAAGCGCAACGTCCAACGCCCACCCAGCCGCAAGGTGCCGGCATCATCGACGGCAAGACTGGCAGCGGGAGGGGAATGTTGGGGGACTTGGCTCATATCCGGGCCAAGCTTACAAAATGCAGACGGGCAGGTGTGAATTGAGTGTCTGCATGCGATCCTAATCGGATGCCAGCCACAGCTCCCGCCAGTCTCGCCAATGGTGCCACCACCTATACCGAACGCATCGCGTTTGTGGTGGATTTGGCCTACCACCTGCATGCCTATGGCACCACCTCGCAGCGCCTGGAGGCGGCCATCGAGTTGGTGGCCAAGCGATTGGGATTGGCGTGTGAGCCGTGGTCCAACCCGACCGGGATTATTTTGGCGTTTAGCGACCCCACCCGCCCGGCCGGTGAATCGGATACCACGCGTTTACTGCGCCCGGGGCTGGGCGAGACCAATCTTTACAAATTATGCGAGGCCGACCGTATTGCCGAAGACGTGATCAATGGGCGCATGGATGTGCCGGTTGGTCGCGCGGCACTGCGTGCGTTGGACCAGCCATCGGGACTGCGCGGACGAGTCATGCAGGCGCTCGGATTTGCACTGGCCTCCGGCGCGGTGGCCGGGCTGCTGCGGCTGCCGTGGTTGGATATTGGCACTGCCACCGTGATTG
This sequence comes from Thermomonas sp., assembly GCA_035433165.1. GTDB lineage: Bacteria > Pseudomonadota > Gammaproteobacteria > Xanthomonadales > Xanthomonadaceae > Thermomonas. Next base: position 9,430 of record DAORUL010000005.1, read on the forward strand.
GTGGATTGATCGGGTTATTGGTCTTGGGGGCACAACGGCACCCGCGTCTGCGCGAGGGGTTCGAGGCGCTGGCGGGCTTGTTGGCGGGCACGGTGGCGATTCTGGTCAGTATTTTCATTGGTCAATTGAATCTCAATACGGTGATGATCGCTTCGTTGATCGTGCTGCTGCCAGGGATGAGCTTGGCGCTGGCCACCAATGAGCTGGCCAGCCGGCATTTGGTATCCGGCACCGCGCGGTTTGCCGGGGCGCTGATGACCGTAGTCAATTTGACGATTGGTACGGCGATTGCACTCACCTGCGCCCAATTGCTCGGGATCGAACCCCACATCCGGGCTTGGCGACCACAGCCGGATTGGGTGGTGTGGGGTGCGGTGGCAGTGGCGGCATACGCCTTTGCGGTACTGTTCCAGGCGCACCGCCGTGATTATGGATTGGTGATGGCGGCGGCAATCAGTGGCTATCTGATTTCCCGCTATGGCGGAGAATGGTTGGATGCACAGGCAGGGGTGTTTTTGGCAGCTTTGGCCACCACTGCCGCTGGAAATGCCTATGCGCGCTGGGCTAACCGACCCGGGGCGTTGATTCGCCTGCCGGGGATCATCATGCTGGTGCCAGGCAGCGTCGCGCTGCGTGGGGTCATTTCATTGGTGCAGGCGCAAAGCCTGAATGCCGGGCAAGAAGCGGCGATGGCTGCACTCAATACCTTGATGGCGCTGTTGGCTGGCTTGCTGTTTGGTAATTTGCTGGTCAGTGCGCGCCGCAATCTTTGAAAAGTGCCGCCGGCAAGCCCAATAAAAAACGCCGGCAATCGCCGGCGTCTTCAAAGCTGTCCAAATGCGCCTGGATTACTTCCGGATCAGGAACTCTTCCTGCTTGCGACCCGCGGCGATGGCCGAGGACATCCACAGCGGGGCACGACCGCGGCCGCTCCAGGTTTCTTTTTCATTGGCCGGGTTGCGGTATTTCGGTTCAACCTTGACGCCCTTGTTCTTGCTGGGGCCACGGGCCTTGCGGGTTTTCTTGCCGGCCGGTGCCGGAGCTGCAGCCCCGGGCTTGCCAAACAGTTCTTCGAAAGTCCAGCCGGCGGCTTTCAGCGCCTTGGCCACGGCGGCCTTGGCTTGTGCGGCTGGCTTGCGCTTGGCCAGTACTTTCTTGCGCTTGTTGGCGCGAGCGATCAGGGCGGCCAGCTCTTGCGGGCTCAAGCTATCGATATTCATGCTCATGGGTATTGTTCTTCTTGGGAATGGGGAGTGATTGAAAGCGGGATTATCCAATCCGTGGACGACCGGATAATAGTCCCGCACTTTTCGCAAGGCAATGGGGGTTACTGCCAATGGTTAAGACAATTCAATCCGAAAGCCGCTGCAGCAGCGCGCCATGATCCAGGTTTTCCGATTCAACTGCACGCCGTGCCCGATATTCGAAGGTGCCGGCTTCCAGGCCCCGCGCCGACACCACCACCCGGTGCGGAATGCCGATCAATTCGATATCCGCAAACATGGAGCCCGGGCGCAGGCCGCGGTCATCCAGCACGCAGTCATGGCCGGCCGCATTCAATTCCAGATACAAGGCGTCTGCGGCGGCGACCACGGCAGGGTCGTTTTTGGGGTTGATCACGCACACCGCCACGTGCCATGGCGCCATTGCGGGCGGCCAGCAAATGCCGTTGTCGTCGTGGTTCTGTTCAATCGCCGCGGCGGCAATGCGCGACACCCCAATACCATAACAACCCATCGCCGGCGCTACCGCTTTGCCGGCGGCATCCAGCACGCTGGTTTTCATGGCTTCAGAATATTTGCGGCCGAGAGCAAACACGTGGCCGACTTCAATGCCGCGCGCAATCTTCAAATGGCCTTGGCCATCCGGTGAC
>DAORUL010000005.1:11402-30984 GCA_035433165.1 Thermomonas sp.
GTTGGCATCCACACCCATGATCGCCACCGATTTGGCGGTGCGCTGCAACGCAATGCCCAACAGTTCGGCCACCGCCTCGCAGGTTTTCTGGGTGGGGGTGGCCACTTCGCGCAGGGCTTCGCTTGCCTGTGGGCGCGGGCCGGGCGATACCGCTTCGGCCAATTCCACATTGGCAGCAAAATCGGACGTATCGCAATAGGCCAGCGCGTCTTCGCCGGAATCGGCCAATACATGGAACTCATGCGAAGCGCTGCCGCCAATGGCGCCGGTATCGGCAGCGACGGCGCGGAATTTCAACCCTAGCCGGGCAAAAATGCGGCTGTAGGTTTGATACATGTTGCGATATTCGGCGTGCAGCGAATCTTCATCGACATGGAAGGAATAAGCATCCTTCATGATGAATTCGCGTGCCCGCATCACCCCGAAGCGCGGGCGGATCTCGTCACGGAATTTGCTGGTGATTTGATAGAAATTGAGCGGCAGCTGCTTGTAGCTGGCCACTTCCTGGCGGAAGAAATCGGTGACAGCTTCCTCGGCGGTAGGCGTAAAGCAGTAGTCCTGATCCTTGCGGTCGCGGATTTTCAGCAATTGCGGACCGAACTTGGCCCAGCGCCCGGTTTCTTCCCACAATTCCCTGGGCTGGATCGACGGCATTGCCATCTCAATCGCACCGGCGCGGTTCATTTCCTCGCGCACCACGGCTTCGACCTTGCGCAGTACGCGCAGCCCCAGCGGCGACCAGGTGTATAACCCTGCGGCCAATTTGCGAACCATGCCGGTCTTGAGCATCAGCTTGTGGCTGATGATTTCGGCTTCGGCGGGGGTTTCTTTTTCAGTACGAAGGTGAAATTGCGAAAGGCGCATGGCGTTTGGGCGTGGGGAAAGCCCTCATTCTGCCATGCCCGGCGGTCCCCCCTACAGTGATGCCCCGGGATTACGGACGATCACCATGCACTTCCATGCCGTCTTTCGGGGTGCGGCTGATGCGTTCGAATTTGCGGCCTTTGGGGGGGTCTTGGGTCACTTGCAGATTGCCGGCGTCATCACGCCAGCGGTACAGCGTATTGGCGCGCTGCGCCTGCACAGCCGCCATTTCAGCGGCGACCTGGCGCGCGTGTTGGCGGCGCGGCATTTCCTCGGTAAACCACCACCATGCCGCTACAGCTGCGGCAATGGCGAACAACAGCATGCCGACCTGCTTCATCATTTGGCGGGTGTGCAGAAGGCTTTGACACCGGCTTCGTTCAGCGTCGCTTGCGATTTGCGTTCGGCATCCGTCAGGTTGCGGTCGGGCTTGCCATCGCCATTGGTGTCGATGCCAACGCCCTCACTGCTCTGCAGGCGTGCCAAGTTGTTGCGGGCATTGGTGCATTGCTCGCTCTCTTCACTTTTGGCTGCGGTGGCCCCGGTGGTAGTGCCGGTGCGCACGTCGATATCGCGGGTTTTATGGCTTTCCTTGGGCGCGGTATCGGTGTAGTGGGTCACCCCGCTGCTGTCTTTCCATTGGTAGACGCGTTGTTGCTGCTGAGCCAGCAACGGGGCTGCGAGCAGGGTCAGCAGCAGGGTGCAGGCAAGGGAACGGACGATGCGCATGGGCGGCTCCGGGGGAATAGAGTGTTGATTGCAGCACTGCGACGGCTTCGCTGCAACCCCGTACACTGCGCATATGGATCAGAACGAACAACTTCCGCCCCCCCGCCCGCGCTCGCGCAGCATCTATTTGCTGCCCAACCTGTTCACCACCGGGGGATTGTTTGGCGGTTTTTTCGCCATTATCGCTGCTTCGCAAGGCCGATTTGAGGCCGCGTGCATCGCCATTTTCGTGGCGGCGATCCTGGATGGACTGGATGGTCGGGTGGCGCGGCTGACCAATACGCAAAGCGAGTTTGGCGTGCAGTACGACTCGCTGGCCGACCTCATCAGTTTCGGCATGGCGCCGGCGATGGTGATGTATCACTGGGCGCTGCTGGAGCTGAAGCAAGACAGCCTGACCTTGGGCAAGATCGGTTGGTTGGGTGCATTTTTATATGCAGCATGTGCCGCTTTGCGCCTGGCACGATTCAATAGTCAGGTCGGAACAGTGGACAAGCGCTGGTTCATTGGTTTGGCCAGCCCGGCAGCGGCAGGTCTGATGGCCAGTTTCGTGTGGGTCTGCCAGGAGTTTGGCTGGTCCGGCGAAGAGCTGCGCTACGCTGCCTTGGCGCTCACCGTGATTGCCGGGTTGTTGATGGTCAGCCGGATTCGTTACAACAGCTTCAAGGGTAGTGGGCATGGGCCGAAGGCAGATCGGGTGCCGTTTTTCACCTTGGTGATCGCGGTGGCGGTGTTGATTGCACTGTGGATCGCGCCAGCGGTGACCCTGCTGACGGCGACCACCGCCTATGCCTTGTCGGGGCCGTTGCTGTGGTTTCGGCGTCGGCACACGCCAGCCCAGGACACTCACGCTTGAGCTGGGATGCCTACCAGCGTGTTGTACTGCGCGAGTTGGGGCTGGAAGTGTATGCCTTGCCGCACACATCGGCAGCGGCATCCATCGAGATTGCGCAGCCAGCGGCACGGGATGCCGATATGCTGGCACGCGCCGCGAAAGCCGCCGGCCTGCAACCGCAGGCGCTGTTGGCACAACTTGATTTGCACACGATCCTGCCGACGCTGCGTGGTAACGCGGCTGCCAAGCGTGCACTGTGGCCCCGGTTGCGCACGCTGCGGTGCGCAGCGCGATGAGTCAAGTGCGCGCCTGCGATGACCTCACCTCCATCTGCCTGCGTCCAATGCGCGAGTCGGATTTGGATGCGGTGATGGACATCGAACTGCGCGCCTATCCGTTTCCGTGGTCGCGCGGCATTTTTCGCGACTGCCTGCAGTCGAACTATGCAATGTGGCTGCAAGAGCGGGCCGATGGTGCAATCCTCGGCTATGGCGTGCTCAGCATCGCAGCAGGTGAAGCGCATGTGCTCAATCTATGCAGTGCACCGGGGCAGGAAGGGCAGGGACTGGGCCAACGCATGCTGCAGACGCTGCTGAAAATTGCGCGAGGCCACGCTGCGCAGCGGGTATTCCTGGAAGTGCGGCCATCCAACACGCGTGCCATCGCCTTGTACGAACGCAGTGGTTTCAATGAAATTGGCCGCCGGCCCCGGTATTACCCCGCCGCCAACAATGGCCGCGAAGATGCCATCGTGATGGCGTTGGAACTGCTCGACTGAATACCTGAACCAAACACCCGGACTAAATCTCCAGAGCACCGGAAGACTTATGGGTTGGCCACGTGCACGGGGGGCGGCGAGCCATCCGTATGCTGATGGCAGCAGCGGTTGCGGCCTTGTTGCTTGGCGGTGTACAGGGCGTGGTCGGCACGCGAGAACAGGATGTCGAAACTGGGCGTGCGCTCTTCCAGTTCGGCAATCCCGAAACTGGCGGTAATGGCCAACTCCGGGTGTTCCGGGCATGGGTGGCAGGCCGCAGTGGCCAAGCGAATACGTTCGGCAATCGCTACCGCGGCCTTCAGATCGGTCTCTGGCAACAAAATGCAAAACTCCTCGCCACCGGTACGGGCGCAGACATCTTCTTCGCGCAGGACGTGCGCAGCGCATCCGGCAAAATCGCGCAAGACCCGATCGCCCACCGGATGCCCGTAGCGATCGTTGATCCGCTTGAAATGATCGATGTCGATGGCAATCAGACTCAAAGGCAAGCCGTGCCGGCGGCTGCGGGCGAATTCGCTTTCCGCATGCTCGAAGAAGCTGCGCCGATTGGCGATGCCGGTCAGGCTGTCGGTGCGGATTTGCCGCTGCAGCTCCTCCTGCAATTGATGCAGCTCGGTGATGTCGGTCACCAGTCCGATCAAGGCCGGCATCTCGCCAGCGCCGGCCCATGGCACCACCACGCTCCAGTAGTGGCGCTGGCGGCCTTGGGTATCAACCAGTGACTCCTCACCGGTGTAGCGCTGGCCGGTCGCCAGGATGTGTTGATCTTTTTCCCAGAACGCATCGGCCACATCCTTGGGCATCAACTCGCTATCGAGCCTGCCAATGATGTGTTCGATCGGCTGCCCGAACACCTCGGCCAGATGCCGGTTGGCATACAGGAAGCGGCGGTCGGCCCCTTTCATGTACACCAGTGCATCCACATTATCGAGCACCACATCCAGCAATTCCTTTTGCTGGCGGAGCTTGTCTTCAAGACGCTTTTTCTCGGTGATGTCGTGGGAAATGCCGATCAGCCCAATGATGTTGCCGTCGCTGTCATGCAACGGCTTTTTGACCGACCAGTAGGTGCGGGTTTCGCCGGAGGCGTGGATATGGTTGTCCTCTTCACGGGCGATGGTTTCGCCATCACGCAGGACGCGCCGATCGGTTTCACGCAGCCTGTCGTCCTCGCCGATACCCACAAAATCGGTGAACGACTTGCCATACACATCTTCCAGCCGCAGGTTGGGGCCCAGCAGGTTCAGTACCAATTGGTTGGCGTAAGTAAACCGACCCTCGCTATCCGTGGTGTAGACAAATGCACTCACTTCATCGAGCAGGAGCCGATAGGGGTCGACAGCGGGCAGCGGTACTTGCGGAACGAAGCCTACATCAATCATTTGCGAAAACTCCCCCTGTGGAGTTTGCCGGCAGGTACAGCAAGCCTGCGCAGAACGCAGGCCGTGAATCAGCTTACGCCAAACGGCTGCGTTGTGCGGTCAGGGCGTTGAGCTTGGCACTCCAGTCGGTCAGGCGCGCTTGCTCCTGCTCGACCACGGCCGCAGGGACGCCAGCGCCAAACTTGGCCAGCTTGGTCTCGCTTTTTTCCTTCTCGGCACTGATCCTGGCGATTTCCTTGTCCAGGCGCGCACGCTCGGCATCCAGATCCACCAGCCCGTCCAGCGGCACGAACAATTGCAGCTCGCCAACCACGGCCGGGGCTGCCGCCGGCGGCTCGCCGTCGAGGGTGTCGATGCGTTCGAGCTTGCACAGGAACTTCAATTGCGCGGCAAAGCGGGTGGCGCGTGCGGCATCTTGCGCATCGCCGCCGCGCAGCAGCAGCGAGATGTGTCTGGCCGGTGATACGCCCAGTTCGCTGCGGATGCGGCGCACCGCACTGATCATGGCTTTGAGCCATTCGATATCGGTATCGGCCTGCGCAAATGCGGCGGTGTCGATGGCGCTGGCCTGCGGGTAAGACTGCAACATCAGGCTGCCGGTCTTGCCCAGTTTGGGTGCCACCGCTTGCCAGAGTTCTTCCGTCACAAACGGGATCAGTGGATGCAGCAAACGCAGCAGCGCGTCCAGCACGTACAGCAGGGTGTGGCGGGTGCTGTCGGCAGCGGCGGCATCGTCACCGTTGAGCGCCGGCTTGGCCAATTCCACGAACCAGTCGCACACCTGGTTCCAGGTGAACTCGTACAGGCATTGCGCAAGCAGGTCGAAACGGTAATTGGCGAAGTGCTCGGCCGCTTCCGCGCTGGTGCGGGCCAGTTGCGCGAGGATCCATTGTTCGGCGTCGGTCTTCGGTTGCGCAAGCGCGCCCGCCTCCGCCCTTCGGGTATCTCCCCCTGCCGGTGCGGGGACAAAGTCCTCGGGGATGTTCATCAACACGAAGCGCGTGGCGTTCCAGAGTTTGTTGCAGAAATTCTTGTAGCCTTCGGCGCGCGCCAGATCGAACTTGATATCGCGGCCGGGGCCGGCCAGTGCGGCCATGGTGAAGCGCAGCGCGTCGGCTCCGTGGGCATTGATGCCGTTCGGGTAATCCTTGCGGGTCTCTTTTTCGATCTTTTCCGCCATCTTCGGCTGCATCAGGCCGTAGGTGCGTTTGGCAACCAGGTCGTCGATGCCGATGCCGTCGATTATGTCCAGCGGATCGAGCACATTGCCCTTCGACTTCGACATCTTCTGGCCGTTCTTGTCGCGCACCAGACCGGTCATGTACACGTCGTGGAACGGCACCATGCCGGTGAAGTGGTCGGTCATCATCACCATCCGTGCCACCCAGAAGAAGATGATGTCGAAGCCGGTGACCAGCACGCTGGACGGGAGGTAGTGTGCAAAGCCGCGTTCGGCCATCGCGGCTGCATCCGGCCAACCCTGCGTGGAAAACGGGAACATGGCCGAGGAGAACCAGGTTTCCAGCACGTCGGAATCCTGCCGCAGCGGCGCATCGCCCAAGCCGTGCCTGGCACGCACTTCGGCTTCATCGCGGCCCACGTAAATCCTGCCGGCGTCATCAAACCACGCCGGGATACGGTGGCCCCACCAGAGCTGGCGGCTGATGCACCAGTCCTGGATGTTTTCCATCCAGTGCCGGTAGGTGTTGACCCAGTTCGGCGGCACGAATTTCACGGAGCCGTTTTCAACCAGTGCCAGCCCGCGCTGGCCCAGGGTGTCCATTTTCACGAACCACTGGTCGGTCAAATACGGCTCGATCACCTGCCCGCTGCGGTCGCCGCGCGGCACCATCAATTTGTGCGGTTTGATGTCGACCAGGAGCCCTGCGGCATCGAGGTCGGCGACGATGGCCTTGCGTGCATCGAAGCGGTCCAGCCCACTGTACTGCGCGGGGATGTCATCGCGATCTTCAATGATCCTGGCGGTGCTGCTGAAGATATTGATCAGCGGCAGGTTGTGCCGCTGACCCACCGCATAGTCATTGAAATCATGCGCGGGGGTCACTTTCACCACGCCGGTGCCGAAGGCGCGATCCACATAGTCATCGGTGATGATCGGGATGCGGCGGCCGGTCAGCGGCAGATCGACGAATTTGCCGTGCAGCGCGAGGTAGCGCGCATCGTCCGGGTGCACCATCGCCGCAGTATCGCCCAGCATGGTTTCCGGGCGGGTGGTGGCCACCACCAGATAGTTGCGGGTTTCGCGCAGGGTTTCCACGCCGTCGGCATCGACTTCCACATGCTCGTAGGACGCGCCATCGGCCAGTGGATAGCGCAGCGACCACAGCGAGCCTTGTTCCTCTTCGCTGACCACTTCCAAATCCGAAATCGCGGTTTTCAGCACCGGATCCCAATTGACCAGACGCTGGCCGCGATAGATCAGGCCTTCTTCATGCAGCCGCACGAAGGCTTCGATGATGGCCTTCGATGGCATCGGATCCATCGTGAACACGCTGCGTGACCAGTCGCCGGACGCGCCGAGGCGACGCATCTGGCGTTCGATGGTGCTGCCCGAATGCTGCTTCCATTCCCACACTTTTTCGATGAATTTTTCGCGCCCCAGCGAGTCGCGGGTGTCGCCCTTGCCTTCCAGCGCCAGGTTGCGCGACACCACCATTTCCGTGGCGATCCCGGCGTGGTCGGTGCCCATCTGCCACAGCGTGCGATAGCCGCGCATGCGGTGATAGCGCACCAATGCATCCATCAGCGTGTGCTGGAAGGCGTGGCCCATGTGCAAGGTGCCCGTCACGTTCGGTGGCGGCAGCAAGATGGTGTAGGCAGGGCCGTTGCCGGTGGGCGTGAACGCGCCGCTGCTTTCCCATTGCTGGTACAGGCGGGTTTCGAAGTCGTTCGGGTTGAAGCCGGAGTCGAGGGTGGTCATGGCAGCATCACATGTCGAATTTTTTGAGCTCGAAACCGAGCGTTTGGTAATGCTTCCAACGCGCACGCAGCGGGTCGCGGGCGGCGGGGTCGGCCGGCACCACTTCCAGCACGCGCTCGAAAGCCCCTTGCGGGGCGGCATCACGCAGGTTGATCAACAACGGCCGCAGCGCCGCATCGGCGGCGGGTGATGCAATCAATACCGGCGCCTCGTCTTCATCGTCATCCATGCCGGCAATTTGATGCGGCAGATATTCATCGGGATCGAACGCCCACAACAGATCATCCAGTGCTTCGGCCTGCGCCTGATCGCGCGCCAGAATCAGCGTGGGCACGTTGGCGGCGTAGGCTTTCTTCGCCAGCTCGCAGACCAGCAGCAAGGGCTGCTCGCGAAAGCGTGGCTTGTCGATCAGGTAGAAGTGGGCTTTGGGCATTACGCCGCCGAACGATCCAGCAACCACTGCGACAACATGCCCACCGGGCGGCCGGTGGCCATGCCCAGCTTGCCGTCGTCGCTGGCGGAACCTGCGATATCCAGATGCACCCAGCGCTGGCCGTCGGTGAAGCGCGACAGGAAGCAGCCGGCGGTAATCGCACCGGCCCAGCGGCCACCGATGTTGTAGACATCGGCAAAGGCGGAATCCAGCATCGGCTGGTATTCGTCCCACAGCGGCAACTGCCAGCCGCGGTCGAACACCGCTTCGCCGGCATCCAGCAATTCGCGCGCAAGGTCGTGGCTGCGCTTGGTCATCACGCCGGTGGCATATTTGCCCAGCGCCACCATGCAGGCACCGGTGAGGGTGGCCACATCCACCAGCGCGGCCGGCTCGAACCGCTGCGCATAGGTCAGCGCGTCGCACAAAATCAGGCGGCCTTCGGCATCGGTGTTGCCCACTTCGATGGTCTTGCCGGACATCGACGTGATCACGTCGGACGGGCGATAGGCATCGCCGTCGATGGCATTTTCCACCGCAGCGGCAATGCACACCAGATTGATCGGAAGTTGCATCTTCACCGCCGCCACGAAGGTGCCCAGCACGCTGCCGGCACCGCACATGTCGTACTTCATTTCCTCGATGCCGCCCTGCGTTTTCAGGTTCACGCCACCGGTATCGAAGGTGATGCCCTTGCCGACCAGCACATAGGGTTTGGCATCGCCGCCCTGGCTCCACTTCAGCACGATCAGGCGCGGCCGCTGCGCGCTGCCGCGTGCCACCGCCAGCAGCGAGCCCATGCCCAGGGCTTGCATCGCGGCGTCGTCCAGCACCTCGCAGGCGACACCCGTGTGCTGCGCGGCGAAGTCTTGCGCCTGTTGGGCCAGATACGCCGGGTTGCAGATATTCGGCGGCAGGTTGCCCACTTCGCGGGTGAAGTGGACGCCCTGCGCAATCGCGATGCCTTGCGCCAGTGCGGTGGCGTCGCTGCCGCTGATCTCGAACCGTACCAGTCCCTTTTCGTCGCGCTTGCTGTTTTTCGCACCCAAGGTGGCGGTGTAGCGGTAGCCGGCGTGGTCGGCGGCGATCACGGCTTGGCGGATGTTCCATGCCGCATCGCGATCATTTACCGCTACCTCGCTCAGGGTGAACAGCACGGAGCCAACCGGGCCGGTCTTCAGCGTGCGCACCGCATCGGCAACGGCCTTCAGGTACTGCGGCACGCCGAACTTGTCGGCGTCGCCCAAGCCGATGACCAGCACGCGCGGTGCGGCGATGCCGGGCAGATCGTGCAGCAGGGTGGTTTTGCCGGTCTTGCCCGACACATCACCGCGTGCAATCAGGCTTTGCAGACGCCCGGTACTGGCACTGTCCAGCGCGTTGGCGGCGGGTGCCAGCGTGCCATCGGCGAACACGCCTACCACGATGCAATCGACGGTGGCAGTGGTGGGGGAAGTCTGATTCAGGTGGAATTCGAGGCTCATCGAACAAGGTATCCAGGCAAAAGTGCAGCAGATCGACAGGCGCTTGCAGGCAGGGACCTTCGGGCATGCAGGCGGACGTGGCTTACAATACGCGGCTGCGCCCGGCGCAGGCCGTGACCGCAATCAACCCCCAATTCTAAAGCAAGCAGGCCCGATGCCGAAGCTGGACCGCTACCTCGCCGCTGAATTCACCCGCGCCATCGTGGCGTCGTTGGTGATCTTGGGCATGGTCAGCATGGGTGGCGTGTTTGCCGATCTGGTCGGCGAAATGGCACGCGGCAAGCTGCCTCCGGCATTGTTGTTATCGCAATTGGGCCTGCGCTTGCTCAGCTATTTGCCGCTGATTCTGCCGCTGGCGTTGTTGTTGGGCTTGCTGTTGGCTACCGGGCGGCTGTACCGCGATTCGGAAATGTATGTGCTGCATGCCATCGGGATTGGCCCGCGTCGGCTGCTGCGGCCATTGCTGTTGGTGGCGTTGCCGGTGGTGGTGTTGGTGGGGCTGTGTTCATTGCAATTGGGTCCATGGGCCAACCGTCTGGCACGCGGGATGGTGATCGAAGCCAACAAGAATTTGCTGGTGGCCGGACTGGAGCCGGGCCGGTTTACCCCGATGGCCAATGGCGGCGTGGCCTATGTGGGCACCATGTCCAACGATGGCACCAGGATTGCGCGGGTATTCATTTATCGCGAACGCGGCGACCGCATGGACGTGGCCACCGCGCAGACCGGCAAGATGTATCGCGACCACGGCGAGCGCGTGCTGGCGTTGCTGGATGGGTTTCGGGTGGAGGGCCCGGCCAGTGGCGCCGATCTGGATTACCGCTTGATGCGCTATGCACGCAATGAATTGCAACTGCCGGCACCGGATGATCCGCGCAACTTGGAGACACCCGAATACCAGCTCACCCCCGTGCTATTGCGTAACTCGGCGGCCCCGGCGCGTGCCGAACTGCATTGGCGTATCGCGCCGCCACTGTTGGCGCTGGCATTTGCGTTGATGGCCATTCCGCTGGGTCGCAGCTCGCCACGGCAGGCACGTTATGGCTCGGTGTTGTTGGCATTTTTGGCTTACCTGGTCGGCATCTTCCTGATGATGCTGGGCACCAAATGGATTGCGGAAGGCCGCCTGCCCACGGCGGCAGGGTTGTGGTGGTTGTTGCTGCCGATGCTGGGTCTCGGGCTGTGGTTGTACATGCGGGATGGTCGCGTAGCGCGCGCATGGTGGCGGCGATGAAGCATTGGCCACGCCTGCATGACAGCTATATCGCGCGCTCGGTCGTCACCAGCGTGTTGCTGGTATGGGGCGTTGTATTGGGTCTGGATGTAGTACAGGCACTCGCGGGTGAGATGAGTGATGTCGGCAAAGGTGCGTACACCATCAACCACGCGATTGCCGCCACCGGCCTGACCATCCCCAGCCGTGCCTACACCTTGTTTCCCACCGCCGCCGTGATTGGCGTGTTGCTGGGGCTGGGGCAATTGGCAGCCACCTCCGAGCTCACTGTGCTGCGCGCGCTGGGCTTGTCACGCAAGCGCTTGAGTGTATCGGTAGCGTTCTCGCTGCTGCTGCTGACGGCACTCATGGTGGTCAATGGCGAAACCTTGGCACCGTGGGGCGACGAACGTGCGCAGATGATTCGCTCAGTGCGTCACAGTGACATGGTGGTATCCAAATACAGCGGGCTGTGGGCGCGCGAAGGCGATATGTTCCTCAATGCGCGCACCGGCGAACAGAAGCAACGTGGCAACGAACGCTGGCTGGAGTTGCGCGGTGTGCGGTTGTTCGAATTCGCCGCCGATGGCCGCCTGCGCTCGATTTCCAATGTTGAAATTGCCGAACACCGCGCCGGCCAGTGGTTGTTGCGCGGCATTGAGCGGACGCGCTTCGATACCAGGACCGTGCAGCGCAGCAAGGCGGTTGAAGAGCATTGGAACTCGAAGTTGGATGAATCGGCATTGGCATCCGGCGTGACCAAGCCTGGCAATATGGCCAGCAGCGATCTGAGCACCAGCATTGACTATCGCAAGCGCAACGGTCTGGATTCGGGTGATTTTGAAAACGTGTACTGGAGCCGCTGGTTCTATCCCTTCAACGTGTTGGCCCTGTGTCTGGCAGCCATGCCGTTTGCGTTTGGCTCGCTGCGCAGCGGCGGTTACGGCAAGCGCGTGTTTATCGGCATCGTGTTTGCGCTGGGGTTCTGGGTTGCCCAGATGATTTGTTCCAGGTTGGCCGGCATCTACCACTTCGATTACCGCATCGCCTACGCCATGCCGCCGCTGTTGATGCTGGGCATTTCCTATCTGATGTTCCGCCGGCGCAGCAGTTGAAGCTCAAGCTTTGGGCAAACGGGTCATGCGGGTGTTGCTGAAGCGATCGTGCAAAGTCAAACCCTCGCGATCCAGCCACGCCCACCAAACCCCCAATCCGAGCGCCAACAACGCCACACTGCCGATCGCAAAGCGTAGCCAGAGTGCGCGCGCGTGTGCCGGCTGGCCGGCGACATCGCTCACGCGCAGTCGCCATGCCCGCATCCCGATGGTCTGCCCGCCGCGCCGCCAGCTGAGCACGGCATACAAACCGGTAATCAGCCATAGCACGGCAAATTCCAGCCAACCTAGCCAACTGCCGCTGCACACCGCGTCGCCATGCGCCAAGGTGAAGATGCCCGCCGCGCTAAACCACAGTGCCAGTACCGGGAAAAAATCGTAGAGCAGGGCGAGGAGTCGCCAGCCGATGAGGGTAGGGGAGCGTTGCGGTGAGGTCATCCGCACAGGATACAGGCGCACCCGCTTGCTCTAACCTTGGCCACATGCCAACCCCCGCTGACCGCCGTCAACGCATCCGCAATCTGCCGCCCTTGGCGGATGCCGATGGCGTGGCGATCGAGCGTTTTCTGGACGCCATCTGGGCCGAGCATGGGCTGGCGCAGGCCACGCTGGCGGCCTATCGCAGCGATTTGCAGGCGCTGGCGCGGCAGCATCCGGGGGTGCTGGTGTTGCAGCGTGAAACCCTGTTCGCGCATCTGGCGCAACGCACGCAGCAAGGCTACAGCCCACGCAGCACGGCGCGTTTGCTGTCGTGCCTGCATGCGTTCTATGCGCATGCCGTGCGCGGCGGCTTGCGCAACGAAGACCCCAGCGCATTGCTGCAATCGCCCACGCTGCCCCGGCTGCTGCCCAAGGCACTGTCTGAAACCCAGGTTGCGGCACTCCTGGAAGCACCAGATGCCAACACGGCCAATGGCTTGCGTGACCGCGCCATGTTGGAGTTGATGTACGCCTGCGGCTTGCGGGTCAGTGAATTGGTGGGGCTTCCCGGCACGGCGGTCAATCTGCGGCAGGGCGTATTGCGGGTGCGCGGCAAGGGCAACAAAGAGCGGCTGGTGCCGTTGGGCGAAGAATCCAGCCATTGGCTGAGCCAGTATCTAACAGCGGCGCGACCAGCGTTGTTGGCGGCGGTGCGCAATCCCGGCGCGGTCACCGCGTTGTTTGTCACCCCCGGCGGGGATGCGTTGCGCCGGCAAGCGTTCTGGGTTCTGGTCAAACGCTACGCGGTGCTGGCGGGAATTGCCCCGACACAAGTCAGCCCGCACGGGCTGCGCCACAGTTTTGCCACCCATCTGCTCAACCACGGGGCCGACTTGCGCGCCTTGCAGATGCTGTTGGGGCATAGCGCATTGTCCACCACCCAGATCTACACGCTGGTGGCACGCCAGCGCTTGCAGAGCTTGCATGCCCGCCACCACCCGCGTGGCTGAACGCGTTGCTGGCGCTTGCCGATCGGGTGCTGCATCCATGCGACACTAGCGAACTTGTGTCCGCTTCCACGGTCGAAGCGGTGTTGGCTTATTCGGAGTTGTGATGAAGCGTCTGTTGCTTGCCACCTTGTTCGGTTTCAGCTTGTCCGCCTGCGCGCAACCCGCGGAGACCCCGCAAAAAGTGTCGCCCGGCACCGAGGCCGCACCGCCGAAGGAGCCCACCTTCGCTGCAGGCACCCCGGAAGCTCGCGTGCGCGAAGCACTGACCCGTATCAATCCCAAGATCCAGGTGGAATCGATCAACCCGGCGCCCATCCCCGGCTTCCGTGAGGTGGTCGCCACCGGGCAGGTGGTGTACGTCAGCGATGATGGCAAATATCTGTTCCAGGGTGGCCTGCTGGACATCGCCAATCGCAAGGACATGGGCGAGGTGGCGATGGCCAAGGTGCGCAAACAGGTGCTGGCGACTTTGCCGCAAGCCGATCGCATCGTGTTTGCCCCGACCGGCACCACCAAGCACACCGTGGTGGTGCTGACCGATGTGGAGTGCGGCTATTGCCGCAAGTTCCACACCGATATCGCGCAATACAACAAGCTGGGGATTCGGGTGGAATATCTGGCCTTCCCGCGCGCCGGCTTGGGCAGCCCGGACTACCAGAAGATGGTGGCGGTGTGGTGCGCAGCGGATCGCAAGAAAGCACTGACCGATGCCAAGAACGATCGCCCGGTCGCGCAGGGCCCGTGTGCCAGCACCCCCGTTGATCGCGAATACCGCGCCGGTCAGCGGATGGGCCTGGAAGGCACACCCATGATCCTGACCGATGATGGCAGGCTGCTGGGCGGTTACCTGCCACCCGATGCCCTGTTGCAGCGGCTGGATGCGCTGGCCAAGGACAAAGACGCCAGCTGAGGCCGGCTCCGGCTTGAGGTCGCGGGCTCGGCTACAATGGCCGGCCCGTTCCTACGGTTGTATCGGACATGATCGTCCTCGAGGGCGCACCCGCCCTGTCGCCGTTTCGTCGCGACCGCTTGCAAACCCGTCTGCAAACCCGCGTGCCCGATCTGCGCCTGATCGGCGCCTGGCATGGCTACTGGATCGACCCCGAGCCCGGCAGCCAGCCCGATGTAGCGGCGCTGTGCCGCATTTTGCAGGCCGAAAATGGCTACGTACCCGCCGCAGCCGGCAGCGTCAGCCGCTTTGTGGTGCCGCGTCTGGGCACGTTGTCGCCGTGGGCCAGCAAGGCCACCGAGCTGCTGCGCGGTGCCGGCTTGCCGATCAGGCGGGTAGAACGTGGCACCCGCCTGGACGTGGTCGGCTGGCCGGCCGATGCCGCCACTCGGGCGGCCTTGGGCAAGCTGCTGCACGACCCGATGACGCAATCGCTGCTGGACGCGCGTGAGGCCGGTGCAGCGCTGTTCCCGGCGCAACCGGCGGGCGCCGTGGAGGTGATCCCGCTGGCGCAGTTGGAGGCCGCCAACACGCGGCTGGGGCTGGCCTTGGCCGAGGATGAAATCGATTACCTGCGTGCGCGCTATGGCCAACTGGGGCGCGATCCGCACGATGTGGAATTGATGATGTTCGCGCAGGCCAATTCCGAGCACTGCCGGCACAAGATCTTCAATGCGTCGTGGACAATCGATGGCCGTGAGCAGCCGCTATCGCTGTTCAAGATGATTAAGAACACTCACGCCATCACCCCGGAGCACACGCTGTCGGCGTACAGCGATAACGCGGCGGTGGTGGAAGGTTATGCGGCGGCGCGCTGGCGGCCCGCCCCGGACAGCCGGCAATATCGCAGCGAGCCGGTGACCGAGTCGGCGTTTTGCATCAAGGTGGAAACCCATAACCACCCCACCGCGATTGCGCCGTTCCCCGGTGCATCCACGGGTGCCGGCGGCGAAATCCGTGACGAAGGTGCCACCGGCCGTGGTGGCCGGCCCAAGGCGGGGATGTGCGGGTTCTCGGTGTCGCATCTGCGCATTCCGACGCTGCCACAGCCATGGGAAGGCCAGCGCAGCCTCAACCCGCGCATGGCCAGCGCGTTTGAAATCATGCGCGACGGGCCGTTGGGTGCTGCCGCGTTCAACAACGAATTCGGCCGTCCCAATCTCACCGGCTATTTCCGCAGTTTCGAGCTGTTCGAGGCCGACGGCCTGACCCGCGCCTACGACAAACCCATCATGTTGGCCGGTGGTCTGGGCGCGATGGATCGCACGCAGGTGGAAAAGCTGCGGCTCTCCCCCGGCGATGCGGTGATTGTGCTGGGTGGCCCGGCGATGTTGATCGGGTTGGGCGGCGGCGCGGCGTCCTCGGTGGCCTCCGGCGATTCGGCCGAAGACCTCGATTTTGCCTCGGTGCAGCGCGACAACCCGGAAATGGAGCGGCGTGCACAGGAAGTCATCGACTGCTGCGTGGCGCTGGGCGCGGACAACCCCATCCTGAGTGCGCACGATGTGGGCGCAGGTGGGTTGTCGAACGCCATTCCCGAACTGCTGCACGACTCCGGCGTGGGCGGCGTGATCGACCTTGGCAAGATTCCGAAAGACGACCCGTCACTGTCACCGATGCAGTTGTGGTGCAACGAATCGCAGGAACGCTACGTGCTGGGCATCGCGCCAGCGCGGGTGGCCGAGTTCGAGGCGCTGTGCCTGCGCGAACGCTGTCCGTTTGCGGTGGTGGGTGTGGCCACGGCGGAACAGCATCTGCGCGTGGGCTATGCCGATCAGCCGCCGGCCATCGACCTGCCGATGGATGTGCTGTTTGGCAAAGCGCCGAAAATGCACCGCGACACAGCGCATCCGGCGCCGCCCAAATGGCCGGAAACCGACACCGATGCGCTGGCGTTGCGCGAGGCCGGGTTGCGGGTATTGGCGCATCCGGCGGTGGCCTCCAAATCTTTCCTGATCACCATCGGCGACCGCACGGTGGGCGGGTTGACCGCGCGCGACCAAATGGTGGGCCCGTGGCAAATGCCGGTGGCCGATTGCGCGATCACCTTGTCGGGGTTTGACACCTATACCGGCGAAGCGATGGCGATGGGCGAGCGCACCCCGCTGGCGCTGCTGGATGCCGCCGCCTCGGCACGCATGGCGGTAGGCGAGGCGATCACCAATCTGATGGCCGCGCCCGTGGAGACCTTCAGCCGCATCAAACTCTCGGCCAACTGGATGGCTGCCGCCGGCCACGCCGGTGAAGATGCGCGCTTGTTCGATGCGGTCAAAGCGGTGGGCATGGAACTATGCCCCGAACTGGAATTGAGTATTCCGGTCGGCAAGGATTCGCTGTCGATGCAGGCGCAGTATCTGGCCGATGGCGCACCCCAGAAATCGGTCTCGCCGGTTTCGCTGGTGGTGTCGGCGTTCGCGCCGGTGCTGGATGTGCGCGGTCAGCTCACCCCGCTGTTGCAGCGCGAGGTGGATTCCGAATTGTGGTTGATTGGCTTGGGTGGCGGCCGCCAGCGCATGGGCGGCTCGATCTTGGCGCAGGTGTATCCGGAGGCCGGTGGCAGCGCGCTGCCCGCGTTTGGTGGCGATGCGCCGGATTTGGATGACCCGCAACGTCTGCGCGGCTTGTTCGAGTTGGTGCGCGATGCGCGTGAGGCGGGCCTGTTGCTGGCTTATCACGACCGCTCCGACGGTGGCGTGTTTGCCGCGTTGTGCGAAATGGCATTTGCTTCGCACTTGGGGCTGGATATTCGTCTGGATGGTTGGGGCGATGGCCGCACCGGCGACCCGCTGCGGGTGTTGTTCAACGAAGAACTGGGCGCCGTGGTGCAAGTGCCGGTGGCAGAGCGTGCCGCGTTTGCCGATCTGGTGGCGCAGCACGGCTTGATCGAATGCGCACAGCGCATTGCCAAGCCCACCAGCGCGCCCAGTATCCGCATCAGTGATGGCGATAACGAGCTGGCGCAATGGCGTTGGGACGAATTGTTCGATGCGTGGTGGGCTGTCACCCATGCGATGCAACAACTGCGTGACAACCCTGATTGTGCCGACAGCGAGCGTGACAGCGTGCGCCGCTTCGATGCGCCGGGCTTGCAGCCGGTGTTGCACTTCGATGCCAGTGAGGATGTGGCCGCACCGTTCATCAACACCGGCGCACGCCCGAAGGTGGCGGTGCTGCGAGAGCAGGGCGTCAACAGCCAAATAGAAACCGCGTATGCCTTCGATCGCGCCGGCTTTGACAGCTTCGATGTGCACATGAGCGACTTGATCGCCGGCCGCTTTGATCTGGCCGACTTCCAGGGCGTGGTGGCCTGCGGCGGTTTCAGCTACGGCGACGTGTTGGGTGCAGGGCGTGGCTGGGCCACCTCCATCCTCGAGCGCAGCACCCTGCGCGACATGTTCAGCGCCTTCTTCGCCCGCGACAACAGCTTCTCGCTGGGAATCTGCAACGGTTGCCAAATGCTGGCGCAGTTGCGCGACATTATCCCCGGTGCCGAGCATTGGCCTACCTTCCAGCGCAATACCAGCGAGCAGTACGAAGCGCGGCTGGCGCTGCTGGAAGTGGCGCAATCACCGTCGATTTTCTTGCGCGGCATGGACGGGTCGCGGATTCCGGTGGCGGTGGCGCATGGCGAAGGCCGTGCCGTGTTCGCCAATGGTCTTGACCAGTCCGCCGTGGATGTGGCGCTGCGTTTTGTCGAAGGCGGCCAGACCGCGCTGCATTACCCGGCCAACCCCAACGGTTCACCTGATGGCATTGCGGGTGTCACCAGCCGCGACGGCCGTGCCACCCTGATGATGCCGCACCCCGAACGTACCCTGCGGCGTGCCAACTTCAGTTGGGCACCGGCCGACTGGCCGGAAGAGTCGCCCTGGCAACGCATGTTCCGCAATGCGCGGGTGTGGGTGCAGTAGGCAGGCTTCAATCCGCGCAGACGACAACGCCGGCGTGCGCCGGCGTTGTCGTGGTTCGGTTGTGGTGAGTGCCTCAGCGCAGCGAGATTAATCCTGCGGCGGGGGTGGCGGGTTGCCACCACCGACGGCGCAATACGGCAGCTGGCGGAACTGGCGGATCCAGCGATGGATCCAATCATCCAGCGCCTTGCCGGTCAACCCACTTTCGCAGATCTTTTGGCACCACAGCAACTGCGTGCCGGTGTAGCCGGAGCTGGCGCAGGTGGTTACAAGGCCGGCATTTACGCCGAAATTGGCGAGAATCACCCCGCCTGGAATTCCGGTAGTAATTGTGATGGATGTGATTGCTTCACCAGCAGTACTATAAAACGCGAAACCGTTGGCACTGTCTGGCCCACCTAAAGGAATGGACGATACTGAAATTGGGCCTGAACTTGTGCCTGAATCGGTGGTGGCGGTAAACGTAGAAGTGCCCCAAGCATTCATTAATGCGTAAGCATAGAAGGCGTGAGTGTTTGGCGGCAAGGTCAATGTGCTGGTGCTCGGGGCTACAAAAATTGGCCCGCTGTAGCCTTGCCCCCAAGTGGCAGGAAGGTCACTGAATGGATATTTCGTTGCTTGGGGGCTGACCCCCAGCACTCCGGAGCCGGGATTGCCGGGAATAACAGAAATATTGGAGTAATTGGGAATTGCATCCTGCGGCGGCAGGCTAAACGGTGTCAGCGTATAGCCGCCGATGCTAGCCGGCGGCACCGCAGTCCCCAAGTTCTGGAATACCACCGCAGCATTTGCGCTGAAGCTGACGGCAGCCAGTGCCAAGGCACTGAGTGCAAACGTTATTTTGTGGAGTTTCATGCAATTCCCCTGTTCAATGCAGCACCCCCGTTGGGCACGCCCGTCTCAGAATAACGCTGAATTCGTCACAAATCGAGAGTGTGGTCATATGACACAACAAAGCCGGCTTGCGCCGGCTTTGTTGTTACAACGAGCGAACTGCAGCGATCAAGTGGGGTTGCCGCCACCGCCACCACCACCCGGCAGGGCGCAATACGGCAGCTGGCGGAACTGGCGGATCCAGCGATGGATCCAATCATCCAGCGCCTTGCCACTCAGTCCGCTTTCGCAGATCTTCACGCACCACAGCAGCTGGGTACCGGTGTAGCCGGAGCTGGCGCAGGTGGTCTGAGAACTGCCTGCCAGCGCCCAATTCAAGGAGTTGATGAAATATGTCTTGGCACCCGCGTACGCATACTCGGAGGACGTGTAGACAACCTGATGCGATAGCTGGGTCACCGACAGGGCGACCCGCCCGTTGCCATAGGTATATCCGACTGCGCCGGCATTTTGGCCATCGGCGGTGGTGAAAAAGGGGATAGCCCCAGCGGGAAGACTGGCAACCGGTGTGGTTTGCATAAAAGTGCAGTAGCCGCTGGTACCGCCAGGGGCGCCAACATCCAGGCTGTCGTTCGTAAGTGTGCCCCCTGGCCCAGTGGCAATCGGCGCGCCCGGGGCAAGTGA
>DAORUL010000006.1:0-9611 GCA_035433165.1 Thermomonas sp.
TGGAATCCAGCAGCGCCTTGGACGGGATGCAGCCCACGCGCAGGCAGGTGCCGCCCAGGGCGGGCTTGCCGTCCTTGCCCAGTGCGGCGTCGATGCAGGCGGTCTTCAGGCCCAGCTGCGCGGCGCGGATGGCGGCGTGATAACCGGCAGGGCCGGCACCGATGACAACGACGTCGAAAGTTTGTTGTTCGCTCATCTCACATCCCCAGCAGCATGCGGTGTGGGTTTTCCAACTGGTTCTTGATATCGACCAGGAACAGCACGGCTTCCTTGCCATCGATGATGCGGTGGTCGTAGGACAGCGCGATGTACATCATCGGTGCGGCAATCACTTGGCCGTTTTCGACGATGGCGCGTTCCTTGATGGTGTGCATGCCGAGGATGGCGCTCTGCGGCGGGTTCACGATCGGGGTGGACATCAGCGAGCCGAAGGTGCCGCCATTGGTAATCGTGAAGGTGCCGCCCTGCAGGTCATCCAAGCCCAGCTTGCCGTCGCGCGCTTTCTTGGCGTAAGTGGCAATGCCTTGTTCGATGTCGGCAAACCCCATGCGCTCGACATTGCGCAGCACCGGAGTCACCAAACCCTTGTCGGTGGACACCGCGATGCTGATGTCGGCATAGCCGTGATAGATCACATCGCTGCCATCCACCGAGGCATTGATCACCGGGTACTTTTGCAGTGCATTGGCGGCGGCCTTGGCGAAGAAGCTCATGAAGCCCAGCTTGATGCCGTTGGCCTTTTCGAACTGCTCGCCCAGTTCCTTGCGCATCTGCATGACCTTGGCCAGGTTGACTTCATTGAACGAGGTCAACATCGCAATCGAGTTTTTCGACTGCATCAGGCGTTCGGCGATGCGGGTGCGCATGCGGGTCATGGGGACGCGTTCTTCCGGGCGCGCGCCGCCACCCACACCGGCGGTTTTGCCACTGGCGTAGTTGACGATGTCTTCCTTGGTCACCATGCCGCGACGGCCGGTGCCGGCGACATCCGCAGGGTTGACGCCACTGGTGGTGGCGGCAAAGCGTGCGCCTGGCGGCAGGGTGTCGGCGGCGGCGGCCGACGCAGCGGCTGGTGCAGCTGGGGCGGCAGCTGGTGCCGCAGCCTGCGCTGCCGGTGCAGCCGGCGCCGGTGCTGCGGGCGCGGGTGCGGCGGCGACGGCACCTTCTTCGATCAGCGCAAGCAACTGCTGGCTGGTGACGGTGGCACCTTCGGCAAACTTGATCTCCTTGATCACGCCATCCACCGGCGAGGGCACTTCGAGCACCACCTTGTCGGTTTCAAGATCAAGCAGGTTTTCGTCGCGCTTGACGGTGTCGCCAACTTTTTTATGCCAGCTGGCAATCGTGGCGTCGGAAACGGATTCGGGAAGAACCGGGACTTTGACTTCGGTGGCCATGTGGGCGTCCTGTCGGAAAATAGGTCTGAAGGTCAGTCAGCGGCAGTGTCGCCGGCGACGGGATTGGTGAAGGCATCGTCCAACAGCTGCTGCAATTCGCGCAGATGGTCGGCCATATGCCCCACGGCGGGTGATGGCGAGCGCGGCCGGCCAGCGTAGCCCAAGGTTTGCTTGGCTTGCAGGCAGGCACGCAAATGGTGCTGGATCTGGTACCACGCACCTTGGTTTTGCGGTTCTTCCTGACACCACACAACCTCGCTGGCCTTGCTGTACTTGGCCAGTTCGGCGGCCAGCTGGGCGCGCGGGAACGGGTAGAGCTGTTCGACGCGGACCAAGGCCACATCGGTCTTGCCGCGCTTGTGCTGGTCTTCCAGCAGGTCGTAATAGACCTTGCCGGAGCACAACACCACGCGCTTGACCTTTTTCGCGTCGGCGTTGGCATCGCCAATCAGATGTTGGAACTCGCCATTGGCCATGTCTTCCAGCGAGGACACTGCCAGCTTGTGGCGCAGCAGCGATTTCGGGCTCATCACCACCAGCGGTTTGCGGGTGGTCATGTGCAGCTGGCGACGCAGCATGTGGAAGGCCTGCGCCGGAGTGGACGGCACGCACACCAGCATATTGTCCAGCGCACACAGTTGCAGGAAGCGCTCCAGCCGCGCCGAGCTGTGCTCCGGGCCTTGGCCTTCGTAGCCGTGCGGCAGCAGCAAGGTCAAGCCGGCCACGCGGCCCCACTTGGCTTCGCCGGCCGCCACGAATTGGTCGATCACCACCTGCGCGCCATTGGCGAAGTCGCCAAACTGGCCTTCCCAGATGCACAGGGTGTCGGGGTCGGTGGTGGAGAAACCATATTCGAACGCCATCACCGCTTCTTCGCTGAGCAGCGAATCAACCACCGCAGCGCGTTCGGGTGAGCTGACCAATTGCCGCAGCGGCAGGTAATAACTGTCGGTCTTTTGGTCGTGCAAGATCGCGTGGCGGTGGGTGAAGGTGCCACGGCCCACGTCTTGGCCGACCAGGCGCAGGGCAAAGCCTTCATCCAGCAAGGTGGCGTAGGCCAGGTTTTCGGCAAAGCCCCAGTCGCCGGCTTGTTCACCTGCGGCCATCTTGCGACGGTCGTCATACACCTTGGCCACGCGCGAGTGCAGTTGCACGTCCTTGGGAATGGTGTTGATTTGCGCGGCCAGCGCTTTGAGCTTGTCCATGCCCACGGCGGTGCTGATGGCATCGGAGAGCTTGCCGGACAACAATTTCGGCCAGTCCACGTACAGCGGATCGGTGGGTGCCAGCTTGTGCGCAGCGGCTACTTCGGTGGTGCATTCACCGGAGTCCAATTTGTTGCGATAGGTATCCACCAGGGTAGCGCCAGTACCGGCGGCAATCACACCGGCGGCTTCCAGCTGCGCGGCGTACAGCTCGCGAGTGGTTTTGTGCTGGCGGATGACCTGGTACATCAACGGCTGGGTGATCGACGGTTCGTCGGCCTCGTTGTGGCCGTGGCGGCGGTAGCACACCAGGTCGATGACCACATCCTTGGCAAATTGCTGGCGGAACTCGAACGCCAGTTGCGCGGCAAACACCACGGCTTCGGGATCATCGCCGTTGACGTGCAGCACGGGCGCACCCACGAACTTGGCGATGTCGGTGCAGTAGCGGGTGGAGCGGGTGTCTTCCACGTTGGAGGTGGTGAAGCCCACCTGGTTGTTGACCACCACATGCACGGTGCCGCCCACGGTGAAGCCGCGTGCTTGCGACATCTGGAACAGCTCCATCACCACACCCTGACCGGCAAACGCCGAGTCGCCGTGGATCAGGATGGGCATGACTTGCTTGCGGGTGTGATCGCCACGGCGCTCCTGACGCGAGCGCACGCTGCCGGCCACCACCGGATCCACGATTTCCAGATGCGAGGGGTTGAACGCCAGCGCCAGATGCACCGGGCCGCCGGGGGTGCTGACATCGGCAGAGAACCCCATGTGGTACTTCACGTCACCGGCAATGGCGTGCTCGTCGTGGTCGAATTTGCCCTCGAACTCATCGAACAACTTGCGCGGGTTCTTGCCCAGCGTATTGACCAGCACGTTCAGGCGGCCGCGATGGGCCATGCCGATGATGACGTCCTTGACGCCGGCGCTGCCGGCATGCCGGATCACCGTGTCCATCAGCGGGATCAGTGCATCACCGCCTTCCAGCGAGAACCGCTTTTGCCCCACGTACTTGGTGTGCAGGTAGCGTTCTAAGCCTTCCGCTGCGGTCAGGCGTTCCAGCGTGCGACGACGGGTATCGGCATCCAGGTTGTAATTGCCGCCGGCCGCTTCCAGCCGCTGGTACAACCACTGCCGCTGGTCGGCCTCGAAAATGTGCATGAACTCTGCACCGATACTGCCGGTGTAGGTGGCTTGCAGGCGCGCAACCAGATCACTCAGCTTCATTCGCGCCTGGCCCGCCACGCCGCCGGTGCTGAACTCATCGGCAAGATCCGACGGGCCCAGATGGTGGAAACCCAGATCCAGATCCGGCGGATTGACCGGTGCAGCCATGCCCAGCGGATCAAGTTTGGCCGCCAGGTGCCCGCGTGAGCGGTAGGCGGTGATCAAGCGGCCGATATTGCGTTCGCGCTCATCGCCGCCTGTGCTGCCGGCCAGTTGGCCACGGGCGGCCAATTTGCCGGCTTCGGCAATCTGCTCGATGACCGCAGAATGCGGCACATCACCGGCTTCGCGGCCATGCAGGCCATCGAAATACTGTTTCCATTTGCCATCAACACTGTCCGGCGCAACCAGATATTGCTCGTACAAGTCTTCGATGAACGCGCCATTGGCGCCGAGTTGGGAGGTTTGAGCGAACTGCTTGAGGAGACTGTCCACGGGGTGGCAAGCAACCTATTGGTGGGGGAGGGAATGGGGCTTATCTGCGCCAAAAACAAAAACAGGTTGAAAATGAATGCGCGCAAACAAAGAATTGGAATTATAGCCTCAGGGCCCCGTCTGCAGTACCGAGTCCGGTCAAGAAAATGCCGGTTTCAGATTCCCAAAGCCCTGTATTCAGCTATGGGTCGGGAACGCTCCCAGATTTCCTCGAAGCGCTGCTGCAATTGCCGGACGCGGCCACGCCCGTCCATACAGGCAATGCCCTCGGCGCGTTCGCCCAGCGTGCGCGTGTAATAACCGCCGGTGTCATTGGCCAGCATGGCGCTGCGATCTTCGCGATAGACCGGGTCATCCACTTCGCGGAACTGGAACACGCTGGGCAGCCGCTGCGCCAATTCCAGCAGCTTGGCGTGCGCGGCCTGCGGGGCGGCGGCATCGTGCAGCAGGATCAACACTTGGCCATCGCGGCCCGCGGTGGCAAAGTCGCGCAGCGCGGTGAGCAGGTCGGTATGGTCGAACAGCCAGGATTCCAGATCCAGGCTGCGGATCCACACGCGGCGGCGGGCATTGGTCACGATTTGGGTGGCCAGAGCAATGGCGGCGGGATGGTCGCTGACCCGAATCAGCGTGCTGCTGTCAGCGTTGTCACTGGCGTCGTTCATGGGGCGTCCTCCTGCATCAGTTGGTAGTGCCCGGCAGCGAGCAGGGCGATGACAGCGGCACGCCCGGCATCGCTCAGGCCTGCGTGCAAGTGGGCATCCACGGCATCGCTGGCGGCCAGCACACGGGCGTCGGCGCTGGGCAACGGGTAGGCCACGCCGCCCGCATACAGCCGTGCCGTGTTGTCGCCGGCGCATGCTGCCTGCCGCCACGCCATCCGCGACCAGGGGTGACGGATGAGTTGCGCGCCATCGGCCAGCGCCAGTTCCACCGCATCGCCAGACGGCGGGTTGTCGTCGGGCATCGGCAACACCGCGCTGCGATAGGTGGTGATGAAGCTGCCAAACCAGTCGCCAAAACGGTCGGGGTCGTCCATATGCAGCTGTTGCAAGGCTGCGTGCACACGTTGGATGGCGGTGGCGTCGATTTCATTCGGGTCGCTGGGCAGGCCAATATCGGGGTCTGTGTAGCGCAGCTCGTCTGGGGCATCGGCGGCCAGCGTATCCACGTAATCGCCCAGCAGTTCGGCGGTGGCCGGTGCGCGCATGCCGACCGAAATCGTCAAGCAGGCATCCATCGCCACCCCGTGATGCGGCACGCCGGGCGGCAGATACAGCATGTCGCCGGGTTGCAGCACCCAGTCATGGCTGGGCGTGAAGCTGCGCAGCAGTTTGAGTTCCGCATCGTCGCGACATGCCAGCGGCGGATGCGCACCGGCATCGATCTGCCAATGCCGCTGGCCCTTGGCCTGCAACAAAAACACATCGTATTGATCGACATGGGCGCCCACCGAACCGCCGGTGGCCGCAAAACTGATCATGATGTCGTCGATCCGCCAGCGCGGCAGAAAGTCGAAATGCGCCAGCAAGCCGCGCACATCGCCATCCCACTTGTCCACATCCTGCACCAGCAGCGTCCAGTCGTGGTCGGGCAGGCCGGGGAAGTCGTCTTCCGCAAACGGCCCGTGGCGTACGCGCCAACTGTCGTCGCGTGTGTCGTGCTCAATCAGGCGCGCCAATACGCCGTCTTCGCAGGCCAGACCCGCCAGATCTTCCGGTTCGATCGGTGAGGCAAAATTCGCGAAGGCGCCCCGGATCAGCAGCGGCTGCTTTTGCCAGTAGTCGCGCAGGAACACCTCGGCCGGCATGCCCAGCAGCCCGCCACCGCCGGCATCAATTTCGAATGGAAGCGACGCCGGTGCCGTCATTTCAAATCTCCTGCGCCAACCGCTGCGCCAAGCCGGTGT
Source organism: Thermomonas sp. (assembly GCA_035433165.1). GTDB lineage: Bacteria > Pseudomonadota > Gammaproteobacteria > Xanthomonadales > Xanthomonadaceae > Thermomonas. The sequence goes on from DAORUL010000006.1 coordinate 6,174, forward strand.
AGCTACCGGGCGTCATGTCCAGCAGGCGCTGTTTGGCGTCGGTGGGCAAGTCCAGCGTTTCGATGAACGCGCGCAAGGTGGTGGTATTGATGTCCTGGCCGCGCGTCAGTGCTTTGAGTTGCTCGTACGGATTCGGCAGGCCGTGGCGACGCATCACGGTTTGCACGGCTTCGGCCAACACTTCCCAGCTGGCATCCAGATCGGCGTTCAAGCGGTCGGCGTTCATGATCAGCTTGTTCAAGCCGCGTTGCAGGGCATCAAAGCCAATGAGTTGATGACCAAACGCGGTGCCCAGTGCGCGCAGCACGGTGGAGTCGGTGAGGTCGCGTTGCCAGCGTGAGATCGGCAGTTTGGCAGCGAAATGTTCGAACAGGGCATTGGCAATGCCGAAGTTGCCTTCGGCGTTTTCGAAATCAATCGGGTTGACCTTGTGCGGCATCGCGCTGCTGCCCACTTCGCCGGCCTTGACCACCTGCTTGAAATAGCCTTGCGAGATGTAGCCCCAGATATCGCGGCACAGGTCGATCAAAATGGTATCGATGCGCTTGGCCACATCGCTGAGTTCGGCGATGCCGTCGTGGGGTTCAATCTGGGTGGTGTAGGGCTGCCAGTGCAAATCCAGTGATTCCACAAACCGTTGCGAAAACCCGGGCCAATCCACATCCGGGTATGCCGCCACATGGGCGTTGTAATTGCCCACCGCGCCATTGATTTTGCCCGGCATCGGCAGGCCGGCCAGCACTTCGCCTTGGCGTTGCAAACGTGCAATCACATTGGCCAGCTCTTTGCCCAGCGTGGTGGGTGAGGCAGTTTGCCCGTGGGTGCGCGAGAGCATCGGCTGGCTGGCGTAGTCATGTGCCATCGCGCGCAGTTTCTCGATCAGACCATCGAGTTTGGGCAGCAGCACAGCTTGCCGTGCCTGGCTCAGCATCAGCGCATAGCTGAGGTTGTTGATGTCCTCGCTGGTGCAGGCAAAGTGGACGAATTCCAATGCGGGCCCGAGCTCGGCATCGTCCTTGAGCTGTTCCTTGATGAAGTATTCCACCGCCTTCACATCGTGGTTGGTGGTGGCTTCAATGGTTTTGACGCGGGCGGCATGGTCCACCGAAAACCCATCGGCCAATTGCCGCAAGCGGCTGATTTGGGCATCGGAAAATGGCTTCAATTCCGGGATCGCAGGTTCAGCGGCCAATGCCAGCAGCCATTCCACTTCCACCTTCACCCGCGCCTTGATCAGGCCATATTCGGAAAAGATCGGGCGCAGCGCGTCCACTTTGCCGGCATAGCGGCCATCGAGCGGGGACAGGGCAGTGAGGGTGTTGGACATGGAGGCGAAAGACTGGAAACGGGCCACCATTGTAGAGCCGAGCATGCTCGGCTGCCGTCCTTGGCTTCCGCCGAGGCGTACCCTAGGCGGATCGACAGGAGGACGACGCATGGCCAAGCGCACGGATTTTCGGATCGAACACGACAGCATGGGCGAGCTGCGGGTGCCGGTAACGGCGCTGTGGGGCGCGCAAACCCAGCGTGCCAAGGACAATTTCCACATCTCAGGAAGGCCGATGCCTGCCGCGTTCATCCGCGCCTTGGCGCTGGTCAAAGCCTCCGCCGCGATGGTCAATGGGCATTTGGGCCTGCTCACCAAGGCGCAGAGCGAGGCCATCATCCGCGCCGCCACGGCGGTGGCCGGTGGCGCGCATGCCGACCAATTCCCGATTGACCGCTACCAGACCGGCTCCGGCACGTCATCCAACATGAATGCCAACGAGGTGATTGCGCATGTGGCCAGTGCCGCGTCCAAGCGGGCTGTGCATCCCAATGACCATGTCAATCTGGGCCAAAGCAGCAATGACGTGATTCCCACCAGCCTGCGGGTGATGGCGGTGCTGGAAACCGAGCACACCCTGCTGCCGGCATTGAAGCACCTGCGCAAGACCGTGGATGCACGCGGCAAGGCGCTGGGCCATGTGGTGAAAACCGGGCGCACGCATTTGATGGATGCGATGCCGCTGACCTTTGCGCAGGAATTTTCCGCGTGGTCGGCGCAGCTCACCTCGGCGCAGGCGCGGATTGAAGAATGCTTGAAACGCGTGCGGCGCCTGCCGATTGGCGGCACCGCCATCGGCACCGGCATCAATGCCCATCCCAAGTTTGGCAAAGGCGTGGCGAAGGCACTCACGGCGGCTACCGAATGCACATTCGAGCAGGCCAAAAACACATTCGAAGGGTTGGCCGCGCAGGATGATCTGGTGGAATTGTCGGGCCAGTTGAACGTGCTGGCGGTGGCGCTGATGAAGCTGGGCAATGATGTGCGCTGGATGAACTCGGGGCCGTTGGCAGGCTTGGGGGAAATTGAATTGCCAACCTTGCAGCCGGGCAGCTCGATCATGCCGGGCAAGGTCAACCCGGTGATTCCCGAGGCGCTGTGCATGGTGTGCGCGCAGGTGATGGGCTTGCATCATGCGGTGACGATTGCCGGCCAGAGCGGCAATTTCCAGCTCAATGTGATGCTGCCGCTGATTGTCTGCAATTTGGATGAAGCGATTGGCTTGCTGGCCCACGCCATGCAGGAGCTCGCCGACAAAGCCATTGCCGGCTTGCGCGTGCGCGAGGCGAATGTGCAGCAGGCACTGGACCGCAATCCGATTCTCGTCACCGCGCTCAACCCGGTGATTGGCTATGAGAAGGGCGCCAGGATTGCCAAACGCGCCTACGCGGAAAACCGCCCGGTACGGGAGGTGGCGCTGGAGGACAGTGGGCTGGATGAAGCGACGCTGCGCCGGCTGCTGGATCCGGCCAAGTTGACGCGGGGCGGGATTGGGTGAGGGATGGAAAAGAAAAATCCCCGCCGAAGCGGGGATTTGGAGCGTGGCGGGGTGATTACTGGTTTTCGTCTTCGTTGTCGCTGTCGTCACTGATCACGGCCACACCCTTGTCACCCTTTTTGCCGCAGTCGTTGATGTCGTCCTGGGTCATTGTGGCGTAGGGCTTGAAGGCCGGCAGGGAACCGGCCAAGGCTTGCTGGCTGGCCAGCATCGGCGGCAGATAGGCGCACAGTTTCATGGCCTGGGCTTCGATCTTTTTGCCTTCGGCTTCCATCCGCGCTTCAAAATCCTTCTGGCCTTTCTCGCCGCCAAAAATCGCCCCGGCGACCCCTTGCAGCGCAGTACCGGCAATATCGGCACCTTGCGAGCCAATCGCCATGCCGGCTTCGGCAATGTTGATGATCTGACCGCGGTAGGCCAGCAATTGCTGGCGCTGCGCCGGGGTGATGGCGACCGGCTTGCCATCAATCAACAGATCGCCCTGCGGGCTGATTTCACCTTTCGGCAGGCCACTGGTGTGCCGGCTCACATTGTGTCCGTTGACATTGATTTTCATGTCACCGTTGAGGCTGAGATTGCCCTCGCGCAGTTCCTTGCGCGCTTGTGCCAAGGC
>DAORUL010000006.1:9711-30787 GCA_035433165.1 Thermomonas sp.
AGGTTCAGTTGTCGTCGCGCCAGCGGCGCAGGCGGATGGCGGCGATGATCATGGCGATGCCGGCCACTGCACCAATCCACAACTGCGGTGCGGCAAAGGCGGTGTACATCGATTGCACCACGGCCAGATGCTTGGGGAAATGACTGGAGGTCAGCGCATCGGAATTGGTGACGATGAACCAGGTGCCCGGGAACACGCCGCCCAACAGGTGTGCCACCACGTTCTTCCAGAACCAAGCGCTGCCCAGATTGAACACGTGCATCAGGTTGAACCAGGTGACAAACACGCCAGCGAACACCGGGATCATGATCGCCCACAGGAACGGCTTGCTCTTGGACCACGCCGAGCAGAGCAGCAGCCAACCCACGCTGGGCAGTGCCCACAAGGCATACAGCGGGATGGCGGCCAGTACCACACCGGCATTGGCCAGCAGGTTGGAGGGGCTCCACAACAGGGTCAGCGGGTTGCCGTGATGGATCAGCACGAACACGCTGAGCAGCAGCAGAAAGGCCAGCATGCAGGCGATACCGATGACCATCGCAATGGTGGGTGCGACCACCAATGCACTCAGTACCTTGGCCAGCACGGTGTCGCGGTCGGACACCGGCAATGACTTCCAGAACAGCACGCTGCGATCCTTGCGTTCGTCGAACAAGGTGCCCAAGCAGTAGAAGAACACCACGAAGCCCAATACCAGCATCGGCCAGAACATCGCGGAGGCCGTGCTCATACTGACTGCGCCGGCCAGTTGCTCGGCATCGGCCGGGCTCATATGCGAGGTGATCGTGCTCAAGTCCAAGCCATTGACGCTGAAGTGCTCGTCCACCTGGATTTTGCCGCTGCTATTGCGCAGCGCCACTTCACCCAGGATCAAGCCCATCAAGGTCAACAGCAGCGAGATGCCGCCGGCCCAGATCGGTGCCCAGAAAAACCCGCCTTTGTGTTCCCAAAATTCACGCTTGAGCAGCAGCTTCAGCTTGTGGGTGGTGTGCGGGGGCGTGGCCGCTTTGACCGGGGCGCGCTCGGCCGCTTCGAAAGTGGCGTTCATGCGTAGGTTCCTTTCATGGTGGCAACGAACAGATCGGCCAAGCCCGGGGTGCGGGTCTCGCCCAGTTCGCGCAGGCGTGCCGGATCGGCACCGTCGAACAACATCACTGTTTTGCCGAACGGCAGGCTGCGTTCATCAATCGGCTGCAATGCACGTGCGGCTTCCAGTTTGTCGGCGTTGAGCAGCACTTCGGTATAGCGCTCGCCCAAGGTGTCCATTTGTGCGTTCAGCGAAATTTTGCCGTCGCGGATGAACATCACATCGGTCAGGATGTGCTCGACTTCTTCCACCTGGTGGGTGGTGATGATGATGGTCTTGTCTTCATCGAAATAGTCTTCCAGCAGGCGCTGGTAGAACTGCTTGCGATACAGGATGTCCAGGCCCAAGGTGGGTTCGTCCAGCACCAGCAGTTTGGCGTCGATCGCCATCACCAGCGCCAGATGCAACTGCACGATCATGCCCTTGGACATTTCGCGCACTTTCAGAGTGGGCTTGAGCTGGGTGCCTTGCAGAAAGCGCTGGCACTTGCCGGCATCAAAGCGTGGATGCACGCCGGCGACGAACTCGATGGCCTGCGCCACCGTGATCCAACGCGGCAGCACCGCCACATCGGCAATGAAGCAGACATCGTTCATCAATTCATCGCGCTGGGTGCGCGGGTCCTTGCCCAGCACTTTCAGATCGCCCTCGAACGGAATCAGTCCCAGTACCGCTTTCAGTGCGGTGGTTTTGCCGGCACCGTTGGGGCCAATCAAGCCAATGATGCGACCCGCGGGGATGTCGAAGTTGGTGCCATCCAGCGCCAACTTGTTCTTGTAGGCCTTGCGCAGGCCACGTGCGGAAACAACGGATGCAGTGGTCATGGTGTTCACTTCGGCCCCCATTTGCTCTTGGGATCCAGCAATTCTTCAATCGTCAGGCCCAGCCGCTGGATGCGCTCCAGCATCAACGGCCATTCTTCGCGCAGAAAACGTTCGCGTTCGCTTTGCAGCAGGCGCGCGTTGGCGCCATCGGTGACGTACATGCCCAGGCCTCTGCGTTTTTCGACAAGTTGATCGTCCGCAAGCTCTTGGTAGGCGCGCGAGACGGTGATCGGGTTGAGTTGGTATTCGGCAGCCACCTGGCGTACCGAGGGCAAGGCATCGCCAGGCTTCAGGATTCCGTCCAGCAACATGGCCACGACGCGATCCTTGAGCTGGCGATAAATCGGAGCGCCATCGCTCCATTCAACGGCAGTCATGAGTCACTCCTTCGGGAGAAAGAAGGAAAAAAACGGCATCCGCACGGATTGGTAAGTGCGGCGGGTCACGCCGTGGCTCATCTGTGCGGCAGGGGAGACTTCGCCGACGCCAGCCGCTTGCGAGGTGGTGGCAGCCAAGGTTTGGGAACGCGTTTCCGGCGCGGCCGGTGTGCTGGCCAACAAGGTGACAACCAGCAAAGCACTACTGGTCAGCATGGCCATCAGGGTGTTGTGGAGCTTGCGGTTCATGGTGAACGTCCTGCTCTGGGTGTTCGGTGTTGTAGGCAACTATAACACTATATTTTTACCCGTCAAGCCCCCATGCACCCAACTGATGGCAGGGGGGCCTGATGCCACGCAGACACCTGCGCAGACCTGAATCTGAACGCCACACCCACGCGCCGCATCACAACAGGATTGCCCCCGGCAGCCATGCGCATGACAATACGAGGCTATGCCTGCGCCGGTATCCTGCCGCTGCAGTCCGTCTGGAGCACGAACAATGAACTTTGCACCACGCGCCTTGGGCGCATTGCTGCTGGCTGTCATCGCATCGGGCAGTGTGCATGCGCAAGACGCCGCCCCGGTCAGCGAACGCGACAAAGTGGGTTACATGATCGGGTTGGATGTGGGCAAGTCGATTGGCCCGGGCTTTCTGGATCTGGACATGGCCGCGCTACAGCGCGCCGTGGAAAACGGCATGGTCAACGGCAAGCCACTGCTGAATGACAGCGATGTCAAAGTCACGCGGCAAGCCTTGATCGACAGCATCAGCGCACGCAAGGCAGGCAAGCCGGCAACCAGCATCGACCATGTCAAGGCAGGGTTGTTGGTGGGTGGCAATATCGGCACATCATTGGCCAGCATCCATACGGAATTTGATTTGCCGATGTTCATGCATGGCGTGAAAGATGGTGCCGATCCGGCGGCAAAACCGGCATTGGATGATGCCGAAATCGCCAAGGTGCGCAGCGCGTTTTCTGCCCACATGGGGGAAATCAGGGCTGCCAAGCGCGAGGCCGATGCCAAGGCTTCCAGCAAACTGGAAGATGATTTCCTGGCCCGCAACAAGCAGGTCAAGGGCGTATTTACCACCCTCAGCGGCTTGCAGTATCTGGTGCTGCGGCAAGGCAATGGCCCGCGTCCGAAGCCTGGCCAGAAGGTCAAGGTCAATTACGTGGGCACCTTGCTGGATGGCAAGAAATTCGATAGTTCCTATGACCGTGGCCAGCCCGCTGAATTCGGACTGGATCAGGTGATCAAGGGCTGGACCGAGGGCGTTGGCCTGATGCCGGTGGGTGCCAAATATCGGTTCTGGATCCCCGCGCGCCTGGGCTATGGCGAGAAGGGTGCCGGCACCGATATCCCACCCAATGCCACACTGACGTTTGATGTGGAACTGCTGGGCGTCGAATAAGTCAAAGCACGTCGTACTACATGCAATGGGCGGGCTTACCGCCTCACTCAACTATCTGGAGTTCCAAACTGATGAAGCCGTTTGCCCGCACCACCGCGCTGACCGTTGCCATGTTGCTGGCCCTGTCCGCTTGCAAAGCTGAACAAAAGCCGGTCGATGTTTCGGCCGACAAGACCGAGGCCGGCAAGACGGCGACCGACAAAACCGGTATTCCGGGTTTGGCCACCGAGAAAGAGCAGGTCAGCTACACCATCGGCATGGCGATGGGTAAGCAACTGTCGGAAATCAAGGACGAGGTGAATCTGGACACCGTGGTCAAAGCGCTGCGTGCGCAGATGGCTGGCGAAAAGGTACTGGTGACCGACGAGCAAGCACAGAAGATCATGCAGGAATTCGGCCAGAAAATGCAGGCCAAGCAAATCGCCAAGATGATGGAAGAGGGCAAGCTCAACCAGGAAAAGGGTGACAAGTTCCTCGCCGAGAACGGCAAGAAAACCGGCGTGGTGACCACCCCGTCAGGCTTGCAGTACCAGGTGATGACCGCAGGCAAGGGTGCCAAGCCCACTGCTGCCGATGGCGTGAAGGTGAACTACAAGGGCACCTTGCTGGATGGCAAGGAATTCGACAGCTCCTACAAGCGCGGCGAACCGGCAGTGCTGCCGCTGGGTGGCGTGATCCCCGGCTGGTCCGAAGGCCTGCAGCTGATGCAGGTGGGCAGCAAGTACAAGTTCTGGATCCCGGCCAAGCTGGCCTATGGTGAGCAGGCGCCGCCGATGATTGGCCCCAACCAGGTGCTGGAGTTTGAAGTCGAGCTGCTCGACATCGTCAAGCCGAACGCCGCCAAGTAATTTGCCTGCCATCGCCCGTGGCGTACCCTTGGGTTGTACCCTCGGGTGCGCCCGGGCGTTGTGTTTTGGAGGATAGCCAATGCGTGTATGCATCTTCGGCACCGGCTATGTGGGGCTGGTCACCGGGACCTGTCTGGCCGAAGTTGGCCACGATGTGGTGTGTGTCGATATTGATGCGGGCAAGGTGGAGCGCCTGAATGCAGGCGTGATTCCGATTTTCGAGCCTGGCCTCACACCGATGGTGCAGACCAACCACGCAGCCGGTCGTTTGCGTTTTACCACCGATGCCGCGCAGGGTATTGCGCATGGGGATGTGGTGTTTATCGCAGTGGGCACGCCGTCCGACGAAGATGGCAGTGCGGATTTGAGCTATGTCCTGGCGGTGGCGCGCAGCATCGGCCAGTCCATGCAAGCACCCATCGTGGTGGTAAACAAATCCACGGTACCGGTGGGGACAGCTGACAAGGTGCGCGCCGCGATCAGCGATGTACTTGCGCGGCGCGGTGTCAACATCACGTTCGATGTGGTGTCCAATCCGGAATTTTTGAAGGAAGGTGCTGCCGTCGAAGACTGCATGCGCCCAGATCGCATCATCATCGGTGCCGACAATGTGGCCGCCGTTGATAAATTGAAACGGCTGTACGCACCGTTCAACCGCAATCACGACCGCATCGTGAGCATGGATGTGCGTTCGGCCGAACTGACCAAGTACGCCGCCAACGCCATGTTGGCCACCAAGATCAGCTTCATGAACGAGATCGCCAACATCGCCGAACAGGTGGGGGCTGATGTCGAGATGGTGCGCAAGGGCATCGGCTCGGATCCGCGCATCGGTTGGCATTTCATCTATCCGGGTGCCGGGTATGGCGGCTCGTGTTTCCCCAAGGACGTGCAGGCGCTGGCCAAAACCGCCCAGCAATACGGCGTGCAACCGCGACTGCTGGATGCGGTGGAAGCGGTGAATGCCGCACAAAAGGAACATCTGTTTGAGTTGATGGTGCGCCATTACGGCAGCGCGCAAGGCTTGCGCGGCAAGACCGTGGCCTTGTGGGGTTTGGCTTTCAAGCCCAATACCGACGATATGCGCGAAGCCTCCAGTCGACGCCTGTTGCAGCGGCTATGGGACGCTGGCGTGACGGTACGCGCCTATGATCCCGAGGCCATGCCGGAAACGCGGCGCATTTATGGCGAGCGCGCCGACTTGGTGCTGTGCGATTTTGCAGACACTGCACTGCACGGGGCCGATGCGCTGGTGGTGATCACCGAATGGAAGCAGTTCCGCAGCCCCGATTTCGCCCGGCTGGCCAGCACGCTGGCCGATGCGGTGGTGTTTGATGGCCGCAACCTGTATGCCCCCGAAGAGGTGGAAACCGCAGGGGTGGCGTATTACGGCATCGGACGCGGGCGATCCCTGCAAAGGCCTGCGTCATGAGTGCCGACCTGGAACAACGCATCATCGACTTGGAAATGCGCATCGCCTTCCAAGAGCATGCCCTGCAAGAACTCTCCGACGCACTGGCTGCAGCACGCAGCGAAGAGGCCCGCAATGCGCTGATGCTGCATCGGGCACTGGAAGAATTGCGACAATTTCGCAGCGCGATGGCGGCCAGTCCCTTGACGGTGGATGCCGCCAGCGAGCCCCCCCCTCCGCATTACTAAGCCATAGACGTAGCGATGAGCAATTCTTTGCGTGACCAATTGAAAGGCCTGGGCTTCAAAGAGCCGCCCAAGCCTGCGCCCAAGCCCGCGCCACGGCCTGTACGCGGGCCGCATGCCGCTGCAGGTAAACCAAGCGCAGGGCCGGGTGCAAGGCCAGGCAATAAACCTGCCGCCCATGGCCGCAAGCCCGACCCGCGTGGCGCGCAGCCACGAACCCGCGAAGACATCGATTTGGCGAAGGCCTACGCCATTCGTGCGCAGAAAGAAAAAGACGAGCGCATCGAAGCCGAACGACTGAAGCAGGAAGAGGCGCGTCTGCGTCGTGAAGCCAAAGCCAGATTGGAAGCCTTCCTCAAGGACAAGGCGCTGAATGCGGCAGATGCCGAGCATGTTCGCCATTTCGAATACGGCGGCAAGATCAAGCGCATCCATGTGACCGCCGAACAACTCAAGGCACTCAATGCAGGTGCCTTGGGAGTGTTGCAGATGAATGGTCGGTATCTGTTAGTGGAAGCCGCGGTACTGGACGAAGCACAGGCCATTTTTGCGCAAGCTGTTGCGCTGAAAGTCGACCCCAATGCACTTGCGGCTGATGACCCGTATGCAGATCCGCAATACCAGATACCGGATGATTTGACGTGGTGAAGTCGATGGCCACCTGCCTTGGTCTGCTGCTGTTGTTGCGTGCAGCACCGCTGCATGCGCAGGATGCCGCCGCGTTTGATCGGCCAGGAATTGGCTTTGCCAGCACGACAGTGCCGCGTGGCAGCCTGGCTTGGGAGCAGGGGCTGGCGGATGTTGCAACGAATCACGATGCCAATGGTCGACAGCGGCAATGGGTTGCAGACACCTTGTTGCGGTATGGGCTGCGGGACGGGCTGGAATTGCAGCTGGGTGCTGATAGTTATGCTTGGCAGCATGTGAGCGATGCCGGCGGGCATTGGCGCGCGCAGGGGATGGGTAATAGCCGCCTTGGCCTGAAGGCGTCGCTTCCTGGCCGCACCGATGCATTTTCCTGGGCGATGCTTGCCACGGCCAGTTTGCCCACCGGCCGAGCGCCCATCGGCGGCGGCACGCGTGGCTATGACCTTGGCATCACTGCGCAATGGGTGATAGCCAATGATCGGTCGTTCGCGTTATATGCCGATCGCAGCCTCGGTCCTGAGCGCGGCTGGATGCTATCGCCCAGTTATAACTTCAATTTCAGCCAACACTGGGGCGGTTATCTCGAAGCCGGCATCGGCAGTGGCTCGCAGCAAGGCCGCATGCTGGGCAGCGGCCTGACTTGGCAACCAAGCCCACGGTTTCAATTGGATGTGTCCGCGCTGCGCGGCGTGCAGGGCGCAGCGGATTGGCGGGCAGGGCTTGGGGTTTCGCTGCTGATTCGGTAGCGAGTCCGTCCTACCCAGTGATGCGGGCATCAATCGCGGCCGCCATTTGCCGGCGTGAAAACACGAAGTCCCATAAGCTGCCGCCCAGTTGTCGCCACAGCACGGCGGCACGCAGTGCAGCCAACAGCAGGGCACGAATTTCGGCGACCACACCTGCTTGCCCCAGATAGTGCGGGTTGCCTTGCACCATCACCCGGGGGCGCAAGTGACTAAGGGTGTCGGCGTAAAGCTTGGCCAGCTCGGAAACGACGTCGGCATGCGTGCTGCCCAGGGTATTGGCTTTGGGTTGCAATCGCACCAGCGCCGTCTGCACCTGGTTCACCATCGCGCCGGTGCGTACAAAGCGGCGCTCCAGTTGCAATACCGCCAGCGCAAGCTTGCCCAGGGCTTCGTCTTTGTTGCCGTTGGCCAGATAGTCACGCAATTGGCGCAGACCGGTGCGCAGGCCATTGGCGCTGCCGAACACGGCTTCGGTGCTGTGCGCATCAATCCGGAACACACTGTCCAGCGCGGCCTGCACTTGGCTGCTGTCGGACTGGCCGGTATCTGCAATTCGGCGCACCTGCGCCAAGGCTTGCAACATGCCTGCCAGCGCCAACACGCGGTCGTCGAACGTATTGCTCATGCACAATTTCCGGGAACAGGGGCATCGGTGGCGGCGATCACGGCACCGCCCAGACAGACTTCGTCATCGTAAAGCACCAGGGATTGACCGGGGGTGACTGCGCGCTGCGCGCGTGCAAACTGCAGCGCCAGCGTACCGTCATCGTGCACTGTCACCGTGCAGGGCTCGTCCGGTTGCCGATAGCGGGTTTGCGCGGTGCAGGAAAAGCGCGCGGCGGGCGGACTGCCGGCGATCCAGTGCGCGGTTTCGCTGCGCAATGCATGCGACTGCAGCCACGGGTTGTCGTGGCCCTGGTCGACATACAGGATGTTATTGGCAACATCCTTGGCCACCACAAACCATGGTGCTTGCGGCCTGCCACGCACGCCGCCGATATTCAGGCCTTCACGCTGGCCCAAGGTGTAATAAAACACGCCGGAATGCGCACCGATACGCTCACCCTCCGGGGTGCGCAGCTCGCCTTCCTTGGCCGGCAGGTATTGCGCCAGAAAGCTGCGGAAATCGCGTTCACCGATAAAGCAGATGCCGGTGGAATCTTTTTTCTCGGCGGTACGCAGGCCGTGCGCACTGGCAATTTCGCGGATCCTTGTCTTTGCCAGCTCGCCCAGCGGGAAGCGCGTGAACGCCAATTGCGCCTGTCCCAACTGGTGCAGGAAGTAGCTCTGATCCTTGCTGCGATCCACTGCGCGCAGCAGGCGGAAGCTGTGGCCGTCGTGATCGACGCGGGCGTAGTGGCCGGTGGCGATGGCATCCGCCCCCAGCTCGCGGGCGGCATCGAGGAAATGCCTGAACTTGATTTCACGGTTGCACAGCACGTCCGGGTTGGGCGTGCGGCCAGCGGCGTATTCGGCCAAAAAATACTGGAACACGCCTTCCCAATATTCCTTCGAAAAATCACGAAACCGGATCGGGATACCCAGCGCACCACAGACCGCCACCGCATCGCGGCGGTCGTCTTCGGCACGGCACTGGCCACTGCCATCGTCGGCCCAGTTCTGCATGAACAGACCGATGACTTCGCAGCCGGCATCGCGCAGCAGCAGCGCGGCCACCGAGGAATCCACACCGCCGGACACGCCCACCACGATCTTGTTGCCGGTCATGGCAGTTGCTGCACCAACGTCAGCGGGTGCCGGCTGCCGCCCAGATAGTCCGCCACCACCTTCCAGACCAATGGGCTGCGGTGGCGCGGTGCTTGCGCCTGCAATTCCTGCGGGCTCAGCCACAGGGTGCGCTCGATGCCCTCATCCAGCACCGCGCCGGCAATTTCATCCAGTGGCTCGGCGGCGAATGCAACGCGCAGGTAGTGTTTGCCGGTTTCGACAGTCTGCCATTGATAAAAGCCGATCACATGGGTGATGCGCACGTTCCAGCCGGTTTCTTCGCGGGTTTCGCGCAGCGCAGCGGCGATCAGGCTTTCATCCGGCTCCAGATGGCCGGCAGGCTGGTTGATCACCAATGCGCCATTGGCCTGTTCCTCCACGCATAACAGCCGGCCATGGTGCACCACGACCGTGGCCACGGTGATATCAGGTTGCCAAAAGCGAGGGGTTTGCGTGTGCATCTGGCTATTGTCCTTGTTGCCGGCCATATCGTCCATGCACCGGCTTCGTATAATCGGCGCATGTCAAACCAATCTGATAAACCGCAGCACACCCACGAGCATGGCGTGGCCGTGGCGCCGGCACGCCCAAGCGTGGCGCGGCCGCCGCTGTACACCGTGTTTCTGCTCAATGATGATTTCACCCCGATGGATTTCGTGGTGGATGTGTTGATGCGGTTCTTTACGATGGACCTGGAAAAGGCCACGCAAGTGATGTTGCACGTCCACACCCGTGGGCGCGGGGTGTGCGGGGTATTCACCCGTGAAATCGCCGAATCCAAGGTAGCCCAAGTCAATGATTATGCCCGCCTGAACCAACACCCATTGTTGTGCACAATGGAAATGTCTTAGCACGAAAGGGGGCTTGTTTCAGGCTGGAATGCACCTTAAATAGTGGGAAATGCTTTTGAAAGGCGGTGCACCATGTTCAGCAAGGATCTCGAGCTCACCATCGGCAATTGCTACAAGCGCACCCGCGAGGCGCGCTATGAGTTCATGACGGTTGAGCACCTGCTATTGGCATTGCTTGACAACACCTCGGCAGAATCGGTTCTGCGTGCGGTGCACGCGGACATCCCCAGGCTTCGCGATGAGTTGATCAATGCGATAGAAGTGTCGGTAAACCGTCTGGCTGATGGTGATGCACGTGACACCCAGCCCACATTGGGCTTCCAGCGCGTGTTGCAGCGCGCGGTGTATCACGTGCAGTCCTCGGGCCGCAAGGAAGTCACCGGGGCCAATGTGTTGGTGGCGATTTTTGGTGAAAAGGATTCGCATGCGGTGTACTTCCTCAATCAGCAGGATGTGCACCGGCTGGATGTGGTCAATTACATCAGCCACGGCATCGCCAAGCATGAAGACGAGCCGACACCGCCACCGGCAGACGCTGAACACAAACCCGAGGCCGGCGAGGCCGACGCCAAGACCGACCCACTGAGCGAGTTCACCAGCAACCTCAATGAAGCTGCATTGGCCGGCAGAATTGACCCGCTGGTGGGCCGTGCCGAAGAGGTGGAACGCACCATCCAGGTCTTGTGTCGCCGGCGCAAGAACAATCCGCTGTACGTGGGCGAATCCGGCGTGGGCAAGACGGCATTGGCCGAAGGTTTGGCCAAGCGCATCGTGGATGGCGAAGTGCCTGCTGTTCTTGCCGAGGCCGTCATTTATGCGCTGGATTTGGGCGCATTGGTGGCCGGCACCAAATACCGCGGTGATTTCGAAAAGCGCCTGAAAGGCGTGCTGGCGGCACTGAAAAAACTGCCGCATGCGATTCTGTTCATCGACGAAATCCACACCATCATCGGTGCCGGTTCGGCCAGTGGCGGCACCATGGATGCGTCCAACCTGATCAAGCCGGTACTGGCCAATGGCGAACTGCGCTGCATTGGCTCGACGACATTCCAGGAATATCGCGGGGTGTTTGAAAAAGACCGTGCACTGGCGCGGCGCTTTCAGAAAATCGATATCACCGAGCCCACCGTGGCCGAGGCGGTGCAGATTTTGTTGGGGCTGAAGCCGCGCTACGAAGCGCATCACGAGGTCAGCTACGCCGACGATGCCATCCGTGCGGCGGTGGATCTGTCGGTCAAGCATATCGGTGACCGCCTGCTGCCGGACAAGGCCATCGATGTGATCGACGAGGCCGGTGCACGTCAGCGGTTGCAGCCGCCCGAGACGCGCAAACACCTGATTGACGTGGAAGAAATCGAAACCATCGTGGCCAAGATGGCGCGTATTCCGGCCAAACAGGTCAGTGCCTCCGACAAGGACGTGCTGCAACATCTCGAACGCAATTTGAAGATGGTGATCTTCGGGCAGGATCCGGCCATCGAGACGCTGGCCAGCGCGATCAAGCTGGCGCGGTCAGGGTTGGGCAACCCCGACAAACCGATCGGCAATTTCCTGTTTGCCGGCCCAACCGGCGTGGGCAAGACCGAGGTGACGCGCCAACTGGCGATGCAACTTGGCATCGAGCTGATTCGCTTCGACATGAGCGAATACATGGAGCCGCATTCGGTGTCGCGCTTGATTGGCGCGCCTCCGGGCTATGTGGGGTTCGACCAAGGCGGGCTGCTGACCGAAAAAATCGTCAAGACGCCGCATTGCGTGCTGTTGCTGGACGAAATCGAAAAAGCGCACCCTGACATCTTCAATATCCTGTTGCAGGTGATGGACCGCGGCACGTTGACCGATACCAATGGCCGCGAAGCCAATTTCCGCAATGTCATCGTGGTGATGACCACCAACGCCGGAGCCACCCAAGCGGCGCGCCGCAGCATTGGCTTCACCAAACAAGACCACAGTCCGGATGCGATGGAGGCCATTCGCCGTAGCTTCACGCCGGAGTTCCGCAACCGGCTGGATGCCACCGTGCAATTCCAGGCCTTGAGCTTCGACCACATCTTGCGCGTGGTGGATAAATTCCTGATCGAGCTGGAATTGTTGCTGCACGAAAAACACGTCTCCTTGTCGGCCACGCCGGCGGCGCGCGAATGGCTGGGCCAAAATGGCTTCGATCCGCTGATGGGTGCGCGCCCGATGGCGCGCCTGATCCAGGACAAGATCAAGCGCCCGTTGGCCGACGAATTGCTGTTTGGCAAACTGGTGAGCGGTGGCCGGGTGACCTTGGATGCGGTGGCGGGCGAATTGGCGCTGGACGTGCAGGCCGAACCGGAAAAACTGCTGCCGGCGTTGGTGGACTGAGGTGTTGATGCAGGCGCGGCGGTCGCCCGCATGAGCGGTGCCGCGCGCCTGCACCTGCTGCCCCTCGCGTCGGCCGCTGCCGACGCGGAGGCGCGCGGGCTCGACTGGCTGACCGACGCCGAGCGCCAGCGCCTGCAGGCGATCACCGCAGTTTCGCGGCGCGACACTTTCCTCGCCGGCCACTGGCAGGCCCGCGCGCTGGCGGCGCAGTGGCTGCAGGTGGACGTGGCCCGGATCGCGCTGGACGCGCATACGGACGGGCGGCCGCTGCTGCGGCTGGATGGTGACGCCGTGCCCTTGCACGTGTCGCTGAGCCATAGCGGCGAGTGGCTGGCGTTGGCGCTGGCCGATGCGCCCGTGGGCGTGGACATCGAACTGCCGCGGCGCGTGCGTGACTGGAACGCGCTCGCGCGCTTCGTGTTTTCGCCGGAAGAATGCGAGCGCGTCGAAGCCGCGGACCCGGCGATGCGCGCCGACGTCTTCCACGCGCTGTGGACGCTGAAGGAAGCGCGCGGCAAACGCAGTGGCGAGGGCCTGCAGCCGCGTGCCGCGCGTGCGGTCACCGCGCACCCCGCCGACGCGGCTGCCGCGGAGGCACTGGGCTGGGTGGTGGGCAACGGCGCGCTGGCGCTGGCGCTGGCGCCGGGCACCCGGCTCGAACGCGTCCAAGGAACGCCGGGCTTGCCTGCCTACTGGCGCTTCTCCGCTGCAAGCAACGACACTCGCGAACGGGATTGACCTCCGGCTGCATCCACACTATCTTGTGGCTGTCGGTTCCGTCATGCACAACATGTCGGATGAAAAGGGAAGCCGGTGCGGCGCGCGTTCTTTCGGAATGGCGCGCCCATCCCGGCACTGCCCCGCAGCGGTAGGTGGAGACGAAGTCGCGTATTCGCACTGGGGCGGTGGCCCTGGGAAGCGGCGACCGAGGCGGCCGGGCCCATGGCCCGCCACATCCACGAGTCCGAAGACCTGCCGACAGCCGCGCGAAGCACGCCGCGCGGTGCCGGCCGAAGAATCTCCGGGGGGAGATGGCTGGTGCAGCAGGGTCGCCGTGCACGCTGGTCGTGCCGGATCGCAGGCCGTGCGACACCGCGCTTCCACCCTGACGTTTCCGATGCCATCCGCGCCTGCGAGGGACAGGCCGGGCCCGTGCATCCGCATGGAGACGCCAGATGTCACAGACCCTGATTGCCGAAGCGCCCGCCGAAGCGCCGGCCGCCCCCGCGTTCGACCTCACCCCGCCACCCACCGCCACCGCCATGAGCGTGACCAAGCGCAATGGCGGCATCGAGCCGGTCGACCTCAACAAAATCGTGCGCGCCGTCCAGCGCTGCTGCGACGGGCTGCATGCAGTCGATCCGATGCGCGTCGCCACCCGCACCATCTCCGGCCTGTACAACGGCGCGACCACGCAGGAGCTGGACGAGCTGTCGATCCGCACCGCCGCGCTTTTGATCGGCGAGGAGCCCGAATACGGCCGGCTGGCCGCGCGCCTGCTCGCCAACACCATCGCCAAGGAAGTCTCCGGGCAGGAGATCCACGCGTTCTCGCAGTCGGTCAGCCGCGGCCACGAAGTGGGCCTGATCAACGACCGCCTGCTCGGCTTCGTGCAGGCCAACGCGCGCAAGCTCAACGACGCCATCGACCCGGCGCTCGACCTGAACTTCGACTACTTCGGCCTGCGCACCCTGTACGACCGCTACCTGCTGCGCCACCCGCACACGCGCAAGGTGATCGAAACCCCGCAGCAGTTCTTCCTGCGCATCGCCAGCACGCTCTCCGAGGACGTGCCCGAGGCGCTGGCCCTGTACCAGCGGCTGGGCAGCCTGGACTACCTGCCGTCCAGCCCGACCCTGTTCAACGCCGGCACCCGCCACGAGCAGCTGTCGTCCTGCTTCCTGCTGGACTCGCCGCAGGATTCGCTGGAATCCATCTATGCCAAGTACGGCGAGATCGCCCAGCTGTCGAAGTTCAGCGGTGGCATCGGCGTGAGCTATTCGCGCGTGCGCTCGCGCGGCTCGCTGATCCGTTCGACCAACGGCCATTCCAACGGGATCGTCCCGTGGCTGAAGACGCTGGATTCGTCGGTGGCGGCGGTCAA
Organism: Thermomonas sp.; assembly: GCA_035433165.1. Taxonomy (GTDB): domain Bacteria; phylum Pseudomonadota; class Gammaproteobacteria; order Xanthomonadales; family Xanthomonadaceae; genus Thermomonas. The sequence goes on from DAORUL010000006.1 coordinate 24,350, forward strand.
CCAGGGCGGCAAGCGCAAGGGCGCGGCCTGCGTGTACCTGGAAACCTGGCACGCCGACATCGAGGATTTCCTCGAACTGCGCGACAACGCCGGCGACGATGCGCGCCGCACCCACAACCTCAACCTCGCCAACTGGGTGCCCGACCTGTTCATGAAGCGCGTCGAGGCGGACCAGGTCTGGTCGCTGTTCGACCCGTGCGTGGTGCCGGAGTTGGTGGATCTGCACGGCGAGGCGTTCGAGCACGCGTACCAGCAGGCCGAAGTGCAGGGCAAGGCGGCGCGCACGATCCCGGCGCGCAAGCTGTACGCGCGGATGATGCGCACGCTGGCCGAGACCGGCAACGGCTGGATGACCTTCAAGGACAAGTGCAACCGCGCCGGCAACCAGACCCTGCGCCCGCACAACGTCATCCACCTGTCCAACCTGTGCACCGAGATCCTGGAAGTGACCAGCGCCGAGGAAACGGCGGTCTGCAACCTCGGATCGATCAACCTCGCGCACCATCTGGACGCGCACGGCGACTTCGATTTCGACAAGCTGGCCGAAACCGTGCGGCTGGCGGTGCGCCAGCTCGACCGGGTGATCGACCTGAACTTCTACCCGATCGAGCCGGCGCGCCGCGGCAACCTGCGCTGGCGACCGGTCGGGCTGGGCTGCATGGGCCTGCAGGACGTGTTTTTCCGCAAGCGCCTGGCGTTCGACTCCGAAGCCGCGCGCGCGCTGTCGAGGAAGATCGCAGAGGAGATCTATTTCCACGCGCTGGACGCGTCCTGCGAGCTGGCCGTCGAGCGCGGCGCGCACGCCTCGTTCGCCGATACCCGCGCATCCGTCGGCGAGCTGCAGTTCGATGCGTGGGATGTCACTCCCGACAACGCCGCGCGCTGGGATGCCTTGCGCGCGCGCATCCAGCAGCACGGCCTGCGCAATTCCCTGCTGATCGCCATCGCCCCGACCGCGACCATCGCCTCCATCGCCGGCTGCTACGAATGCGTGGAGCCGCAGGTGTCCAACCTGTTCAAGCGCGAGACGCTGTCCGGCGACTTCCTGCAGGTCAATCGCTACCTGGTCGCCGAATTGAAGCAGCTGGGCCTGTGGACGCCGGAGATGCGCGACGCGATCAAGCTGGCCGACGGCTCGATCCAGAACCTCGCGCAGATCCCGGAAACCCTGCGCCACGTCTACCGCACCGTGTGGGAGCTGCCGATGCGCAGCCTGATCGACATGGCCGCCGAGCGCGGCGCCTTCATCGACCAGTCCGCCTCGCTCAACCTGTTCATGGAAAGCCCGAACATCGGCGCGCTGTCGTCGATGTACATGTACGCCTGGAAGCAGGGCATCAAGACCTGCTATTACCTGCGTTCGCGCCCGGCGACGAAGATCGCCAAGACCACCGTATCCGGCATCGCGCCGGCGCAGGCGGTGGCCTGTTCGCTGGAGAATCCGGAAGCCTGCGAGGCCTGCCAGTGAGCGCCGCCCCGCAGATGCTGCTCGATCCCGGCTTCGAGCTGACCTTGCGCCCGATGCGCTACCCGGGCTTCTACGAGATGTACCGCAACGCCATCCGCAACAGCTGGACGGTGGACGAGATCAACTTCCAGATCGACATCGCCGATTTGCATTCGAAGATGTCGCCGGCCGACCGCCACCTGATCCATCGGCTGGTGGCGTTCTTCGCCACCGGCGACTCCATCGTCTCCAACAACCTGGTGCTGAACCTGTACCAGCACCTCAACGCGCCGGAGGCGCGTATGTACCTGTCGCGCCAGCTGTACGAGGAGGCGCTGCACGTGCAGTTCTACCTGACGCTGCTGGACAACTACCTGCCGGACCCGGAGGAGCGCTTCAAGGCCTTCGCAGCGGTGGAGAACATCCCGGCGATCCGCAAGAAGGCCGAGTTCTGCTTCAAGTGGATCGATTCGCTGCAAGGCCTGCAGCGCATCGAGACCCGGGCGCAGCGCCGCCAGTTCCTGCTCAACCAGATCTGCTTCGCCGCCTGCATCGAGGGCCTGTTCTTCTTCGCCGCCTTCGCCTATGTCTACTACTTCCGTTCGCGCGGCCTGCTGCCGGGGCTGTCGTCCGGCACCAACTGGGTGTTCCGCGACGAAAGCTGCCACATGGACTTCGCCTTCGAATGCGTGCGCACCATCCGCGCCGAGGAGCCGGACCTGTTCGACGATGAGATGGAGCGGCAGGTGCGCGACATGCTCGCCGAGGCCATCGAATGCGAGGTGCAGTTTGCCGAGGACGTGTTGTCGGGCGGCGTGGCCGGCATTTCGATCCGCGACATGCGCCAGTACCTGCAGCACTGCGCCGACCAGCATTTCGCCAAGCTCGGCATGGCCAGGCAGTACCACGTGCGCAATCCGCTGCCGTTCATGGAATTGCAGGACGTGCAGGAGCTGACCAATTTCTTCGAGCGCCGGGTGTCCGCCTACCAGGTCGGGGTGCAGGGCGAGGTGGCGTTCGACCATGCCTTCTGACCCGGTGCGTCCGCTCGAGGCGAAGCTGCAGGAGATCGTCTTCCCCGACCATGCCAACCACCTGGGCACGCTGTTCGGCGGGCAGGCGCTGGCGTGGATGGACAAGGCCGCGTTCATCGCCGCCTCGCGCTACGCGCGGCGGACGGTGGTGACGGCGCGTTCGGAGCAGGTGGATTTCCGCCTGCCGATCCGCCAGGGCCAGCTGGTGGAAGTGCTGGCGCGGATCGTCGAGGTCGGCCGCAGTTCGATGCAGGTGGAGGTGGAGCTGATCGCCGAGGACCTGCTGGGCGGCGAGCGCGAGCTGTGCACGCGCGGGCGCTTCACGATGATCGCGCTGGATGCGCGCGGGCGCCCGACCGGGATCCCGGCACTGTCCGAGCACCCGCCGTAGCAGCGCGCCGCGAGCGCCAGATCGCGCGGGAAGCAGCGCGCCGCCGCGGCGCGCCTATCGGTGGGCGTCGGGATGGCGGGCCAGCCACGCCGCCAGCGTCTGCCGGTAATGCGCCAGTGCTTCGGCGTAGGTGTCGTTGACGCAGGGATCGCAACCGCTGTCGCAGCAGTCGCTGGGCAGCGGCGCTTCCGGCGGCTGCGGGCGCGGATCGGGATCGAGGCGGGGCAGGGGAATCGGCATGGCCGCAATTATCCATGCCCGTGCATGAGGCGGAAATGAGCCGGCGGCGTTGGCCGGTGCTTTCCGCAAATCAATTTGTCGCAAGTTCAAGGAGAGGACGATGCAACCAAGCAGTTCCACAGCCATGGCCGGGCGCAGCCTGGTCGATCCGGTCAGCTCGGTCGAGGAATACCTGACCCGCGCGGACTGGCGGGTCAATGCCAACGCCAACCAGGGCTATTCGCTGGGCGGGCTGATCCTCAACGTCGCCGGCAAGGTGACCGCCAATTACTGGCTGGAGAAGGTCTATCCGCCGGAGATCGGCCGCGCCCATCGCGAGGCCGACCTGCACATCCACGACCTCGACATGCTCTCCGGCTACTGCGCTGGCTGGTCGCTGCGCACGCTGCTGTACGAAGGCTTCAACGGCGTGCCCAACAAGGTCGAGGCCGGCCCGCCCAGGCATCTGTCGTCGGCGGTCGGGCAGATCGTCAACTTCCTCGGCACCCTGCAGAACGAATGGGCGGGCGCGCAGGCGTTCTCCTCGTTCGACACCTACATGGCGCCGTTCGTGCGCAAGGACGCGCTGTCCTACGACGACGTGCGCCAGTGCATCCAGGAGCTGATCTTCAACCTCAACGTGCCCTCGCGCTGGGGCACGCAGACGCCGTTCACCAACCTCACCTTCGACTGGATCTGTCCCGCCGACCTGCGCCACCAGACCCCGTTCATCGGCGGCGAGGAGATGCCGTTCACCTACGGCGAACTGCAGGCCGAGATGGACCTGATCAACCGCGCCTACATCGAGGTGATGAGCGCGGGCGACGCGCGCGGCCGGGTGTTCACCTTCCCGATCCCCACCTACAACATCACCGCCGACTTCCCGTGGGAGTCGGAAAACGCGCGGCTGTTGTTCGACATGACCGCGAAATACGGTCTGCCGTACTTCCAGAACTTCATCAATTCCGAGCTGGACCCGGGGATGATCCGCTCGATGTGCTGCCGCCTGCAGCTCGATCTGCGCGAGCTGCTCAAGCGCGGCAACGGCCTGTTCGGCAGCGCCGAGCAGACCGGCAGCCTGGGCGTGGTGACGGTCAACTGCGCGCGGCTGGGCTACCTGCACCGCGGCGATGAGGCCGGGCTGTTCGCGCGGCTGGACGAGCTGCTGGAGCTGGGCCGGCGCAGCCTGGAGATCAAGCGCACCACCATCCAGCAGCTGATCGACGACGGCCTGTACCCGTACACCAAGCGCTACCTCGGCACCCTGCGCAACCATTTCTCGACGCTGGGGGTGAACGGCATCAACGAGATGGTCCGCAACTTCACCTCCGATGCGCACGACCTGACCAGCGAGTGGGGCCATGCCTTCGCCCTGCGCCTGCTCGACCACGTTCGTGCGCGGATGGTGGAGTTCCAGGAAGCCACCGGCCAGCTCTACAACCTCGAAGCCACGCCGGCCGAAGGCACCACCTACCGCTTCGCCAAGGAGGACCGCCGCCGCTGGCCGGACATCCTGCAGGCGGGCAGCCGCGACCGCCCTTACTACACCAATTCCTCGCAGCTGCCGGTGGGCTTCACCGACGACCCGTTCGAAGCGCTGGAGCGGCAGGAAGCGCTGCAGTCGCGCTACACCGGCGGCACCGTGCTGCACCTGTACATGGGCGAACGCCTGTCCAGCGGCGATGCCTGCCGCGACCTGGTGCGGCGCGCGCTGAGCCGCTTCCGCCTGCCCTACATCACGATCACGCCAACTTTCTCGATCTGCCCGGAGCACGGCTACCTGGCGGGCGAGCACGAATTCTGCCCGCGCTGCGACGAGCGGCTGCTGGCGGAACTGCAGGCGGCCGCCGCGCCGACCATTACCGACGTCACGTTCCACGAGGAGATTTCCGCATGAACAACATCGCCAACTCCGCAATATCCGCCGCCGCTTCGCTGCGCAACGAAGACCGCCAGCGCTGCGAAGTGTGGACCCGGGTGATGGGTTACCACCGCCCGGTGTCCAGCTTCAACATCGGCAAGCAGGGCGAGCACGCCGAGCGCTGCTTCTTCAGCGAACGCCCGCGCGCCACCCTGGCCGCCGCCGCCGCATGATCCGCGTCGGCGGGATGACGCCGCTGACCAGCATCGACTTCCCCGGTCGGCTGGCGGCGGTGTTGTACCTGCAGGGCTGTCCCTGGCGCTGCGGCTACTGCCACAACCCCGAACTGCTGCCGGCGCGTGGGCAGGGCGGGGTTGCCTGGGCGCAGGCCGAAGCGTTCCTGCACCGCCGCGTCGGCCTGCTCGACGCGGTGGTGTTCTCCGGCGGCGAGCCGACCTCACAGGCCGCGCTGCCCGACGCCATCGCGCAGGTGAAGGCGATGGGCTACCAGGTCGGCCTGCATACCGGCGGCATGTATCCGGCACGCCTGCGCCAGCTGCTGCCGCAGCTGGACTGGATCGGGCTGGACATCAAGGCGCCCGACGCGCATTACGACGCGGTGACCGGCCGCCGCGACAGCGCGCGTCCGGTGGGCGAGGCGCTGGAGGCGGTGCTGGCCAGCGGCGTGGCTTACGAATGCCGGACCACCTGGCATCCGGGGCTGTTCCCGCTGCCGGCGCTGTATGGCTTGGCGGAAGACCTGTTCGCGCGCGGCGTGCGTCACTGGGCGCTGCAGGAATGCCGCGACGAAGGGCGCGGGCTGGTGGCGGAAGCCACGCTGGACCTGCAGCGGCTGGGTGCGGGGTTCGAGCGCTTCTGTTTCCGTCGCGGCTGAATCCCGCGTTCCTACCAGCGCCGGGACGGGCTGGCGCGCGGGTAACATGGCGACATGGAGGAATCCCTGTCCGCCTGGATGCAGTCCAGGATCGAATACGTCGTGGTGGCGCTGCAGGTGCTGGCGATCCTGCTGGCGGCGTGGGCATTGCGCTGGCTGGTGCGGCGGCTGATCGCACGCCTGGCCGCGCGTTACGAGCTGCCGCCGATGGTGGTGATGGGCGCGCGTCGGGTGGCCACGTTCCTGATCGGGATGGCGGCGCTGCTGATGGTGCTGGAGCGCTTCGGCGTGTCCGCCGGGGTGCTGTGGGGCGCGTTCACCGGCTTCGCCACGGTGGCCGCGGTGGCGTTCTTCGCGGCCTGGAGCGTGCTGACCAACCTGTTCTGCTCGTTCCTGATCCTGATCACCCGGCCGTTCCGCCTGCTCGACCACATCGAGCTGCTGGAGAGCGGCGACAAGCAGGGCTTGCGCGGGCAGGTGGTGGACATCAATCTGATCTACGTCACTTTGCTGGAGCGGCATCCCGGCGGCCATCAAAGCCAGCTGCGGGTACCGAACAGCCAGTTCTTCCAGCGCGCGGTGCGGCGCTGG
>DAORUL010000007.1:0-28863 GCA_035433165.1 Thermomonas sp.
CCTCCACCATTTTCTGATCCAAGCAAGTCCTATTCAGGCCGGAATCCCCAACAAAATCAAGGGTTCCGGCCTTTTTCTTGACCTTGACTGCCTGGGGCAAGCAGTGCAATGCCGCGATAGCTGGGGGCATGACGCAGGGCAGGGAGCCTCCTCAAATCACATCAAACGGATAACTCCCACGCGCCAGTACAGCACCGGCCAGACGTTCGATGGCGTTGTCGTCGTTGTGGTTCAAGCCGCGCGCATTGCGCGCCATGCGCCGTCGGGCCTGGCGGGTGAAGGTTTCGGCGATCAATACCGCTTGTGCGGCATCGGGATGTGCCGATTTCACCAGCGCATCGGCGCGCGAGAGTGTGCATAGACCGATGAACAGATCAATGGTGAGATCGGCAACACGCTTTTGCGCATGTTGCTGGTCGGCGATATTTTTGCCGTAGCGGCGCAGCAGTGCATCCGCTGTGCGTGAGAGCTCAGCGACGTATTTCTCGTACACCTTCGAGGCGTTGACCAGTTCCGGTGCAAGTGGATGCAAGATGCGGTCGGTGCCGATACCCGTGGCCTCGCGCACGCGCCGGCTGGCATAGCCACCCAGGACGCCGAAGCCCTTGATCGGGTTGTTGAAAATACCCTCGACTGCGTTCTTGATTTCGCCCAGCCCTGCGCCCACGCCCTTGAGTCCCGAGAGCGCAACGTACAGCCGCAGGATTTCATTGGTGCCTTCGAAAATGGACAAGATGCGGGTGTCGCGCACGATCTGTTCGTACGGAAACTCACGCATAAAGCCATTCCCGGCAGCGATCTGCAAAGCCTCATGCGCACAGCGTTGTACTGCCTCGCTGGCGAAGACCTTGCTCATTGCCGCTTCCAGCGAATAGTCCTCGCAACCCGAATCGATCAAGTGGGCAACCATCCACACTGCACTTTCGGCGGCGAAACAATCGATGGCCATTTGTGCAATTTTTTCGCGCACCAAGCCGAACTCGGCAATCGGTGTATCGAACTGCTTGCGCGCAATTGCCTGTGCACTCGCCATGCGGATGAGTGACCGCATGCTGCCAACCGCGCCACCACCCAGGCCGGTGCGCCCGCTGTTGAGGATGCTCATCGCCACCTTGAAGCCCTTGCCCACCGGGCCAAGCACGTTCGCGGGCGGTACCCGCACGCCAGAGAAATTCACCGTGGTAGTGGATGATGCGCGAATGCCCATCTTGTCTTCATGCGGGCCGTGGCTGACACCCGGCCATGCGGCTTCTACCAGAAATGCGGTTACCTTGCCCTCGGGCGTGTCGGTGCGTGCAAACACGGTGTAGAACTGCGCGATGCCGCCGTTGGTGATCCAGATTTTTGCGCCGTCCAGCGTCCAGCTGCCATCGTCGTTGCGAACCGCCTTGGTGCGGATCGAGGCCGCATCGGAGCCCGCGCCAGCTTCGGTCAGGCAGAACGCCGCGATCATTTCGCCACTCGCAAGCTTTGGCAGGTAGCGCTGCTTTTGTTCGTCGGTGCCAAATAGCAGCAAACCCTTCATGCCGATCGAGCTGTGTGCGCCGATGGTCAGCGAGACCGAACTGTCATGGCTGCTGGTCTGGGTGAGTACGCGTGCATAGGCGCCATTGCTCAGTTCCAATCCGCCGTAAGCCTCAGGGATGATCAGGCTGAACAGTCCCATCTCGCGCAGCGACTGGATGAACTCCGGCGGCTGCTCGGCATTGCGGTCGTATTCGACCAGTTGCTTGCGCTTGCTGGCCAGAAAATCATCGATCGCGTCGGTCATTGCTGACAACATGTCGCGGTCGCGCTCACGAATGCGCGGGTAGGGGAACAGGTTTTCTTCGAGAATGTCGCCCAGGAACAGCTGCTTGGCGATGCTCAGATCCCTGCGCAACATATCGCCAGGGGCGGGTGGGGCAGGAGGTGGCGTGGTCATGGGCAGTGGGCTCCTCGGCATTGCGGCCATTTCACTCCCCAATCCGCCTCGCGGCTAGGGGCGCGGATGGCGAATGCGGCCGCCGTTCACGCAAAGCAAGCCGGAGCCGACGTGGGTAGCTACCGCGGCTGACGAGCCTGGGTGCATGCCGGCTATCATTCGCCGGCATGGCGGCGAGGTGCGCGGGTTTGAAGTTGCTCCGTGTATTATCCAAGCATCTGGTAAACGCGCACGACGCAGGTGAGTCTACGGTGCTTTCAGGGGACGATGGGCTGTGATGGAAAAGGGCGCGATCATCTTGTGCGTGGACGATGACTCGACGGTGTTGGCTGCGCTGCGAAGCATGCTTTCCAGCCATTTCGGTTCCGAAGTCCAGATCGAATTCGCGGAGAGTGGCGAGGAAGCTCTGGAGATCGATGCAGAGCTGCGTGCCGAAGGCCGCGAAATTGGCCTGGTGATTTCAGATTTCATGATGCCGGGGCTCCGTGGTGACGAATTGCTAGTCAAGCTCCACGAACGCTCGCCCAATACCGTCAAGATCCTGCTGACTGGCCAGAGCGACCTGACCGGCGTCAAGCGTGCGATCAACGGCGCAAACCTCTACCGTTTCCTGGAAAAGCCTTTCGTCAACGAGGATATCGTGCTGACGGTGCGCGCGGCGATCCGCTCGTATTGGCAGGAACAGGACCTGATACGCCAGAACGAGCAGTTGCGTCGCATCAACGCCGAGCTCGAAAAGATCGTGGCCGAGCGCACGCGTGACCTGGTCGAAAAGAACATGGAACTGGAAGTGCTGTCGGTCACCGACAAATTGACCGGCCTGTTCAACCGGCGCAAGCTGGATCAGGTGCTGGACGAGGAATTGATCCGCGCGCGCCGCTACGATGTCCAGTTCGCGCTGATCATCGTCGACGTCGATCACTTCAAGCGGGTCAACGACACCTACGGGCATGGTGCGGGGGATGACGTACTGGTCCGGTTCGCGCAAATCCTTCGCCACACCACCCGCGATGCCGATGCGATCGGTCGGCTCGGCGGCGAGGAATTCCTGGTCGTGTGCCGGCACTCCTCGCTAAAGGGTGCGCTCGAGGATGCCGGCAGGATCCGCGAAGCCATCGAAGCGCATGATTTCACTGGCGTTGGCCAGCTGACCGCCAGCTTCGGTGTCGCCGAGGTGCGCACGGACGACAGCGTGGCAAGCCTGCTCGCGCGCGCAGATGCGGCGCTGTATCGTGCCAAGGATCGTGGACGCAACCGGGTGGAGCAGGAATTTGACCACTGACGCCGCCCAGTACATGCAACTGCAGTCCCGCATCAACGAGCTCGAAGCCGAGCTTGACGAGCGGCGCCATTCGGAGCAGATCCATCGTGCGCTGTACGAGATCGCCAGCCTGTCTGCGGCTGACACTCCCGAGCATGAGCACTATGTGCGCTTGCACGAGATTGTTGGCCGGCTGATGGATGCGCGCAATTTCATCATCGCCAGCTATGACCAGGCAACCGGCATGATTCACCAGGAGTACCTGGTGGACGAGGATCCCGACGAAGTGCCGGACAGTTTTCCGTACGGCGAAGGCATTTCGTCCCTGGTGATCCGCAGGCGCAAGCCGCTGCTGCTGGACGACGCCACGTTCCGGGCGCTGGTTGCTGCCGGGGACATCGTGTCACCGCGCGGTTCGGTGGATTTCACCAGCTGGATGGGCGCGCCGCTGATCGCACATGAGCAGGTGTATGGGCTGATCATCGTGCAGAGTTACCACGCCGACATCGAATACAACCTTGGCGATCTGGAACTGCTCAATTACGTGGCCAGCCATGTTGCTTCGATCGTCGCGCGCTGGCGTGCGAATCGCGCACTCAAATCAGCAAACGATGCGTTGGCCGCATCGGCGGAGACCCTCCGCCTGCTGGGCGACATCGGCAAGGACCTCACCGGGAGCCTGGATCCGCTGGCCATCTGCAAGGCGCTGGAGCGGCACCTTGCCGCGTTGATTCCGGCCGATGCATTCGGCGTGGCATTGCTGTCGCCGGCGGGTGATGCACTGGATTACATTCATTACGTCGAAGACGGCGTCGTCGACGTTTCGAACTCTTACCCGCTCGACCATCCGACCTCATTGGCAGTGCTCACCTTCCGCGAAGACCGCGAACTGACCCTGTTCAATGAGTCGCAGCTGCACAACGCACCCAGCGGAGCCGGCGTGGCGCAGGCGTCGCCGATCCTCTCGGCAATCTTCCGGCCATTGATCGCCAACGGCAGGCGGATCGGGGTCGTCACTGTGCAGAGCCATCGCGAGAATGCCTATCACGAGCGGGAGCTGGAAGTGTTCCGCTCCGCCACGGCGTACGCTGCGATCGCCCTGGCCAATGCGGATGCCTTCGCCGCCACCGAGGCTGCACGCGCGGAGGCGACCGAAGCCCTGGCTGCGCGCCACCAGGCAGAAGCGCAACTGGTGCACTCCGAGAAAATGGCCGCGCTCGGCCAATTGATCGCCGGCGTCGCCCACGAAATCAACACGCCTATTGGCGCCATCAAATCCAGCGGACGCAATATTTCCGAAGCGCTCGATAGTGCATTGCTGGGCCTGCCGAAGCTGCTGGATGGACTGGATGCCGAGCACCGGGATCGCTTCAGCGTTCTTGTGGCGCGTGCGGTGCAAACCAAGGATGTGCTGAGCACGCGCGAAGAGCGTGCCATCGTGCGCGAGGTGACCACGCAGCTCGAGGCGCTCGGGATCGAACAGGCGCGGCATCGCGCCGGCTTGCTGGTGCAACTGCAGGCGCACACGGATCTCGCCGGCATGTTGCCTCTGCTCCGGCATGCCGCCGCCGACCGCATCCTGGACACCGCCTACGGCATCGCCACCATCACCACCAATGCCGACAACATCAACACCGCGGTGGACCGGGTTGCCAAGATCATCTTCGCACTGAAGTCGTTCTCGCGCTTCGGCGGTGTGCAGGTGTGGACCGAATCGGACCTGCGTGAAGGGCTCGAGACCGTCATCACCATCTACCAGAACCAGATCAAGCACGGCACCGAGCTGGTGCGCCAGTTCGAGGACGTCCCGCCGGTGCGCTGCCTGCCGGACGAGATCAACCAGGTGTGGACCAACCTGGTGCACAACGCGCTGCAGGCAATGGATCACAAGGGTACCTTGACGATCGGGCTGCGTCGCGATGGCGATGACGCGCTGGTGTCCGTGGGCGATACCGGTTGCGGCATTCCGGCGGAACTGCAGGCGCGGATCTTCGATGCGTTCTTCACCACCAAGCCGGCTGGCGAAGGCACCGGACTGGGTCTGGACATCGTGCGCAAGATCGTCGAGAAGCACCATGGCAGCATCGCGGTGGACAGTGAAGTGGGCCGGGGCACGACATTCACGGTGCGATTGCCGATTGCAGGAGCAGGATGATGGAAAAGGGCGTGTTGTTGTGCGTGGACGACGAAATCATCGTGCTGACGGCGCTCAAGGATCAGCTGCGGCGGGCCTTCGGCAACGAATTCGTGATCGATGTTGCCGAGAGTGCCGAGGAAGCACTCGAGTTGCTGGATGAACTGGCGAGCGAAGGCCACAAGCTTCTGGTGATCGTGTCCGACTGGCTGATGCCGGGCATGAAGGGGGACGAGTTCCTGATCGAAGCGCACAATCGCTTTCCCTCCGTGGTCAAGATCATGTTGTCGGGCCAGGCCGAGACGGCCGCGGTGGATCGGGCCCGACGGGAAGCCGCGCTGCACGATTTCCTGCCCAAGCCGTGGAGCGCGGCGGCGCTGGTTGAATCGATCAATTTGGGCCTGAAAGACAAGGAAACGTCCGGGGCTGCATAAGGTGCTGGTCAGGCGGGCGTGATCGCGGATCCGGAAGGCAGCAGGGCGGTTGCCCAGGACTGGAAGTCCGTGGCCATGGCGCTGCCAATGCCGTGCCCGCCGGGATACAACCGCAATTCATGGGGAACCTCCAGGCGCGTGAGCCAGGCATCGGCGCGTTCGGCCCAGGCAAGCGGCAATTTGTCGTCGTCGCGGCCATGTGCGATCAGCGCGTGCATACCTGCCAGCCGATTCACTGGCGCCGCAATGCGCGGTTCCAGTTCAGGCAGGATGCGGCCGGCAAGCACTGCGAACCCGCGAACCGTTTCCGGCGCGGACAGGCCGACGCTGGCACTGAGGATGCCGCCCTGGCTGAAACCGGCAACCAGCGAGCGCGCTGCGGAGATGGCGTATGCGGCCTGCAATTGCTTGATGAAATGCACCAGCGCGGCGCGACTGTGTTCCGCCTCGCCAGCCACGATTTGCGGGCCGGCTGCGGTGAAGCTGACACGGAACCACGCATGCTGGCCGGGGCCGATGACCAGCACGCCTTGCTCACGCAGCGGTGCCAGCGCCTTGCCCAGCCGCAGTGCGCCGGCCGCGTCGATAGCGTGCGGCAGGGACACCTGCAGCACCGGCACATCGGCTTGCGGTTTGATGTAACGCAACGGCACCCATGCCCCGTGGTCCAGCCCGCGGTTGTCATCGATCGCGGCATCGAACCCGGCAGTCAGCAACAGCTCACGGATCTCGCTTGCCAGCTGCGGGGCGCCCCGCACCGGGTATTGCAGGGCGTACAGGGGCGCGGGGAAGCCGCCGAAATCATGGATCGTTGCGGGTGCATCGGCGCCTGAGACGCGGACACCCCGGGTCTGCCAATGTGGCGAGACGATCACGATGGCGGCAAGGTCAGGCAGGCTCGCGCCGAGCCGTTGCAGGTTCGGGCCCAGCTGGCCGGGTTCCAACGCGAACATCTCCACCACTTGAACCGGAATGGGCGTAATAGCCCGGTGCGTGGCTTCTCTACCCATCGAAGCCGCACCAATGCCCACCCCCTGCCAAACCGCTGTTAGCAGCTGCCGACGTTTATGCGCGTGAACCACACGCCGCCGATGCATTTGCCTTCCTGCGCGTTCTGTTTCGCTTGTCTGGCTTCGGCGGTTTGCGTGCGCGCTTCTTGCAGTTCGCGTTCCAATGCTTGAATGCGCGCCGCTGCGGTATCGTCTTGGTGCGGTCCTTGTGGTGCTGAAACCGCTTTGCTGACTAGGGCAGGGCTTGCCTGCTTTTGCTTGTTTGCCAATTCATACACACCTGCAACGGTCGCCACCAATGCAATGAGCATTTACGCCTGCGCCTATCACTTCGGGGAGCGTCACGGTTCGATTCATCGGCCGATTCTAGCCGAGCTTATCCAGTGCCGCGAATGCGGCCGCTTGCCTTGCTTGGTGGCCTTTCGGTGTGTCGTCGTGTTCTATATAGTCGTGCAGTGCAACCGCGTGCACCGGCTCGCCGGAGTCTGCAAACAGCACACGTTGCCGCAGCTCGTACAGTTGCATTGCCCAGGCTAACGCAAGGATCCGTTGCGGGCTGTATCGCTTCCCGTTGGGGTCGACTAAATCGCCTGTCTGATAGCAAAAGCCCCAGCGTTTCCACTGGGGCCAGCATCGAATCCCCAACGCCAATTCTGTGAGTGGGTGCGGGCTTAGCATGTCCTTGCTTTCAGTTGATCCAGGCCGCATTTTCTACCTGACAACTGCCAACGCAGCCATAGGAAAATTAACTGGTAGCTGGTCAGGCAATGCTTACCCCATGCCTTTAGCATATTTCGCATAATGCTTATTATGTCAACACCCGCAAACACGCATCACCACCGGCACTGGCTGCGCACCACGGCATCCAGTTGACTCAGTTGTTGGTAGTTGCGGCGCAAGCCCAGTCTTTCCAGTGCCTGTTCCCGCTTGGCTTTTGCGAGGTGGCAGCGATCATTCGCCGTGATCGTGTGCGTGCGCGCTTGCATGCTGCGAGAGCGCTTGCGCATGCTGCTGGTTGAACGGTGCCGAGGATCGCGACGGCTGAGCTCAGGGGCTGGGATGGGCGCAGATTCCGGTTGATACGCCACCACCCGGTCCAACCGTTGCCCCGTCGCGCAGGCTTGCGATTGGTAGCTCACCGCTCGGTGTGCGCCCAGGCATCGGTACAACTCATTGGCTGTTGCGGGTTTTGCAAGCACGAGGCCAAGCAGGAACAACAACCACATCGGCATCTTGGGCATGGCGGGCACATCCAATGGACTGCGTGCCAGCCTGCGATTTCAGATCAAGCATTGCAGTCGGGGCTTGCCCTGTGCTCACGTAGGAAAACAACGGGTTTAGTGCGATGACGCCAGATCATCGAGGATTGGGCAGCTGGGCCGATGGTCGCCGTGGCACTGTTTGGCCAACCGTTCCAGGGTGCGCTGCATGGCTTGCAGCTCGCGGATTTTTTCGGCCAATTCGGCGGCGTGGCTGCGCGCCAGTTGTTTGACTTCGGCACTGGCGCGCTGCGGGTTGTCCCACAGGGCCAGCAGACTTTCGATTTGCTTGATCGAAAACCCCAGTGAACGGCCACGTTTGATGAAGCGCAGGCGGTGCACATCGGCAGCGTTATAAAGACGATAGTTGGCGAAGGTACGGCCGCTGGGTTGGGTCAAGCCGATGCTCTCGTAATGGCGGATCATCTTGGCCGACACCCCCGTCAGTGCTGCGGCTTGGCCAATATTGTGCAAGCCCTGCTGCAAGGCCTCGGCAAGCTCTGGTCGGGTGGGTTTGCTGGTCATCCGGACGTCTCCTTCGGGGGCAAATCAATCCTGCGCTTGCGGTGCCCAGCGCCGCAGCAGCAAGGCGTTGCTGACGACGCTGACACTGGATAACGCCATCGCCGCGCCAGCCAGCATCGGGTCGAGCATGCCCAGTGCCGCCAGTGGAATGCCAATGAGGTTGTAGATGAAGGCCCAAAACAGATTCTGGTGGATTTTCCGCACCGTGCGACGTGAAATATCGATGGCATCGGCGACCAGCCGCGGGTCGGGACGCATCAGGGTGATGCCAGCGGCGTGCATCGCCACGTCGGTGCCGTTGCCCATCGCAAAACCAACGGTGGCGGCGGCCAGCGCTGGCGCATCGTTGAGGCCATCGCCGACCATGCCTACCGGGCCCTGCTCTGCCAGTTCACGGATCACGCGCAACTTGTCGTCCGGCAGCAATTCGGCGTGAACGTCGTTTTCTGCAAGCCCAACCGCTGCGGCGACGGCGCGAGCGGCGGCACGGTTGTCGCCGGATAGCATCAGCGAGCGAATACCCATCGCATGCAACGTGGCCATCGCTTGCGCGGATTGCGGACGTGGCGCATCGCCAAATGCCAGCAGCCCCAGCAAGTGCCAGCCCTGCCCCGTGTGTTCCGCCAGCCAGGACTGCGTCTGGCCTGCATTCGAGGCCTCGTCCGCCAGCATTTGCGCGGGCGACAGGTCGATGCCCAACTCCTTCATCCAGCGCGCATGGCCCAGCACCCAGCGCACGTCTCCCCGCCCGCCCTGCACGCCGCGCCCGGCCACCGCGGTGATACCGGTGATGTCGGCGGCGGCGATACCGCGCGCGCGGGCTGCGTCCAGTACGGCCTTCGCCAATGGATGTTCGCTGCCCTGCTGCAATCCGGCAGCCAGCGCCAGCAGTGTTGCATCGTCGCCATCCAGCGCATGCAATCGCATCAGCGTGGGTTTGCCGGCGGTCAGCGTGCCGGTCTTGTCGAACGCCACGGTGCGCAGCTGGCGGGTGGTTTCCAACGCTTCCACATCCTTGACCAGAATACCGGCGCGCGCCGCCACGCCGGTGCCGGCCATCACCGCCGCGGGTGTGGCCAGCCCGAGTGCGCACGGGCACGCAATCACCAGCACGGCGACCGCATTCAGCAGTGCTTGCGACCAATCCCCTGCTGCCAGCCCCCACGCCAATAACGTCACACCGGCGATGGCGATCACCACTGGCACAAACACTGCGCTGACCTTGTCCACGATGCGCTGGATCGGTGCTTTTTTGGCTTGCGCGTCTTCCACCAACCGCACGATGCGCGCCAGCGCGGATTTCGCACCCACCGCAACGGTGCGGATGCGCAGGCGGCCTTCGCCGTTCACCGCGCCACCCGTCACACGATCACCGGGGGCTTTGGGTACCGGCAATGATTCGCCGCTGAGTAGCGATTCGTCGCTGTGGCTGCGTCCGTCCAGGATTTGCCCATCCACGGGAATGCGTTCGCCGGGCAGCACGATGACTTCGTCATCCACGCCAACCTCGGCAATCGGCACGCTGGTTTCAACACCACTGCGCAAGACTCGTGCGGTCAGCGGGCGCAATGCTTGCAGGGCACGAATGGCATCGGTGGCTTGTCGCTTGGCGCGTGCTTCCAGCCACTTGCCCAACAAGATCAGCGTGATGACCACCGACGAAGATTCGAAATACAGCGGCGCAGTGTGGTGCGCTTGGCTGGGTGCCAGCCAGTTGAACAGGCTCAAGCCATACGCGGCGCTGGTGCCCAGTGCCACCAGTTGGTCCATATTGCCGCTGCGTGTACGCAATGCCGCAAAACCAGCGCGATAAAACCGTGCGCCCAGCCAGAACTGCACGGGCGTGGCCAGCAACCACTGCGCCCAACCGGGAAGCGCCCAATGCACGCCAAACGGCATCAGCAGCATTGGCGCAACCAAAGGCAGCGAGAATACGGCTGCCAGCAGCAGGTGACGGGTGTCCCGGGACATGCCTGGCGGCGGCGCGGCGGCGGGTGTCGCGTCTTCCTCGCTGGCGTGGTAGCCGGCGCGTTCCACCGCGGCAAGCAATGCCTGCACAGTTGCACTGCCCTGCACTGCAGCGGTTTCCGTGGCCAGATTCACCGTGGCGTCCCGCACGCCATCGACCTTGCGCAGCGCCTTTTCCACCCGGCCCACACACGACGCGCAGGTCATGCCACGAATGCTTAGATGGATGGCGGATTCGGCAGGCATCGGGGGCTCCGGCAAGACTGGATTCCTGGGGCATTCTGATCCTTCCCAGGATAGGAAGGTCAACCATCATCCCACGCTTGACCTTCCCGGCATGGCAAGGTGAACACTGCGCACCATCCTCACGCTCCAAGGAGTCTTGCCATGTTGCTGCACGTTGAAAACATGAGTTGCCAGCACTGTACAGGTACCGTCACCCGTGCGTTGCAGGCGCTGGATGCCGATGCTGTCGTGCAAGTGGATCTCTCGAAGCAACAAGTCCGTGCCAGCGGGAATTTCAGCGCAGACGCTGCAATCGCGGCACTGAACGCGGAAGACTATCCCGCCAGCCTGATCAACAGCGACGCATGACTATGCACGCCCACCCTGACCCCGCGCGCCGCCGCCTGCTGCACGGCATGGCGATGGGCGGCGCTGCATTGGCGCTGCAACCGTTGTGGGCGTTGGCATCACCCGGGCAACCGACGGTACTGGCCGGCACCGAATTTGACCTGCGCATTGCGCGCACGCCGGTCAACATCACCGGCAAAACGGTCAACGCGTTCACCGTGAATGGCAGCCTGCCCGGCCCGATCCTGCGTTGGCGCGAAGGCGATACGGTGCGCATTCGCGTGCGCAATGCACTGGCGGAAACCAGCTCGATCCATTGGCACGGCCTGCTGCTGCCGGCCAATATGGACGGCGTACCGGGCATGAGTTTTGACGGTATCGCCCCCGGCGGCGATTACCTGTATCAATTCAAGCTCAGGCAAAGCGGCACCTACTGGTACCACAGCCATTCCAGCTTGCAAGAACAAGCCGGCTTGCTGGGCCCGATCATCATCGACCCGCGCACACCAGATCGGCTGGCCTGCGAACGCGACTACGTGGTGCTGTTGTCGGACTGGACAGATCTGGACCCCATGCGCTTGTTCGCGCGCATGAAAAAACGCAGCGATTACGACAACTTCCACAAACAAACTGCCAGTGATTTCCTGCGCGACGCGCGTACCCACGGTCTGCGCGCCACGCTGGCCGACCGCAAGGCTTGGGGCGCGATGCGCATGAGCCCCACCGACCTCGCCGACGTCAATGGCCATACCTATACCTACCTTGCCAATGGCCACACCGCCGCGCAGAACTGGACGGGACTGTTTGCCCCCGGTGATCGTGTGCGTCTGCGTTTTATCAACGGCGCAGCGATGAGTTTTTTCGATGTCCGCATTCCCGGCTTGAAGCTGACCGTGGTGGCCGCCGATGGCCAGCCGATCCAGCCGGTGGATGTCGACGAATTCCGCATCGCGCCAGCGGAAACCTATGACGTGATCGTGCAGCCCATGGATGCCGCGGCTTACACCGTGTTCGCGCAAGCGATGGATCGCAGCGGCTATACCCGCATCACCTTGGCCCCGCAGGTTGGCATGCAAGCGGCAATTCCCATGCTGGATACACGCCCGTTGCTGACGATGGAGGATATGGGCCACGGCGGGCACGCGATGGGCAAGGCGGGCGAAATGACCTGCGGCGCAGCAATGGGAATGCCCGCGATGGAGGGCATGGCGGGCATGACACATGGCAGTGCAATGCAAACCCACCCGGCCAGTGAAACCCGCAACCCGGACGTGGAGATGCAAACGATGGCACCCGTGCCGAAGTTGGATGACCCCGGCATTGGCCTGCGCAACAACGGCCGCAGCGTGCTGTGCTATGCCGACCTGCACAGCCTGCATGCGCCTGCCGATGACCGCGAACCGTCACGCACAATCGAGCTGCACCTGACCGGCAATATGGAACGCTTCACTTGGGGATTTGATGGCATCCGCTTCGGTGATGCCGCACCCATCCGGCTCCAATACGGCGAGCGGGTGCGCCTTGTGCTGATCAACGACACCATGATGGAACACCCGATCCACCTGCATGGTCTGTGGAGTGATTTGGAAGATGCGCACGGACAATTTCTGGTGCGCAAACACACGGTGAGCATCCCGCCGGGCAGCAAACGCAGCCTCCGTGTGACGGCCGATGCACCGGGGCGTTGGGCATTCCACTGCCACATGCTGCTGCATATGGAAGGCGGCATGATGCGTGAAGTGCGGGTGGAGGAATGAGTATGCGCAACTTCATCGCCCTGCCTCTGCTGCTGTCCATCGGCACGACCTTCGCGCAGGAACACGCCCATCACAGCATGCCGGTGCAGGCGCAAACACAAGACGCGCACCCCGCGCCTCTCCAGCCTGCGGAGGCAGAGACCCAAACCAGCGCGCAACCGGCAGCAGTATCCGCATCCGGCTATCGCCCCGCTGCCCTCACCGACGCCGATCGCGCTGCCGCGTTCCCGGTGCTGCCCAGCCATCACGAGCACGCCGATCCGCTGGTGTGGATGCTGCAGGCCGATCGTTTCGAATGGACACAAGCCGGTGCCTTGGCGTGGGCAGGCACAGCGTGGATCGGGCATGACCGTGGCCGGCTGTGGCTGCGCAGCGAAGGCGAGCGCACCCACGGCAACACCAGCGCCCGTCTGGAAGCGCTGTGGGGCAAGCCCGTGAGTGCGTGGTGGGATGTGTTGGCCGGCGTGCGCCATGACCGCGGTCACGGGCCGGCCCGTGATTGGTTGGCCGTGGGTGTGCAAGGATTGGCACCCTACAAATTCGAGGTGCAGGCCACCGCTTATCTGGGCAGTGGCGGCCGCAGCCTGCTGCACGCGGAAGTCGAGTACGAAATGCTGCTGACCAACAAACTGATGTTGCAACCCCGCATCGAAGCCAGTGTCCATGGCCGTGATGACCGCATGCGCGGGATCGGCGCAGGGTTATCGGAAACCTCGGCTGGGCTGCGTCTGCGCTATGAAATCCGGCGCGAATTTGCACCGTACATTGGCTATGCATGGGCGCAAAAACATGGGCGCACCGCATCTCTAGCCGAAGCGGCCGGCGGCACTGCGAACGAAAGTGGCTGGGTGGCGGGCTTGCGGTTCTGGTTTTAAATCGCGAGGCAGCGCAAGAATCTGCACACCGCATGACAAAAGGCATATGCAGGTTTGCGTTTGCACCGGTAAGAATCACGGGGGGATTGCTGGACGCGTCTCCCCAGATCGACCTCCTGCCCTGCGTGGCTCAACCGGTGGAGAACTGCCTTGCATCGTCGTGAATTTCTTGCCCTCTCCGGGCTTACCGCCGGCGGCTTATTGTTGCCTTCATTCTTTGGCAATGCCATTGCTGCCGAGCAATTACTGGAAACCATCGATCCGGCATTGAAAAAGCGCTTGGCCGATGACGCACTGACCGCTGCCAAGGCGGCAGGCGCCAGCTATTGCGATGTGCGTATCGGCCGCTATTTGCGACAGGCGGTGATGACCCGTGAGAACAAGGTGCAAGGCGTGATGAATGGCGAGTCCACCGGGGTGGGCATTCGCGTCATCGTCAATGGTGCGTGGGGTTTTGCCGCTACCAATGAACTGTCCCAAGCGGGTGTTGTGCGCGCGGCACAACAGGCTGCCGCCATTGCCAAGGCCAATGCCAAGTTCCAAACCGTGCCGGTGCAACTGGCCAAAGCACCCGGCTATGGCGAAGTGGCATGGAAAACCCCAATCCGCAAAAACGCGATGGCGGTGCCGATCAAAGAAAAAGCAGATCTGCTGTTGGGCGTGAATGCGGCAGCGATGGCGGCAGGTGCCAGCTTCGTCAACTCCACCCTGTTTGCAATCAACGAACAAAAATATTTTGCCAGCACCGATGGCTCCTACATCGACCAGGATGTGCACCGCATCTGGGCTCCGATGGGCGTTACCGTCATCGACAAAGCCAGTGGCAAATTCCGCTCACGGGCCGGCCTGTCCTCGCCACGCGGCATGGGCTATGAATACCTGGAACCGGATCCGGGCGAGCGCTTTGAATTGCCGGGCGGTGCGGTGGTGTATCGCAATGCCTATGACATGAAGGCCGATGCCATTGCCGCGGCAAAACAGGTCAAGGAAAAACTGGCGGCCAAATCGGTCAAGCCCGGCAAATATGATTTGGTGCTGGACCCCTCGCATACATGGTTGACGATCCACGAATCTGTGGGCCACCCGCTGGAGTTGGACCGCGTGCTGGGCTACGAGGCCAATTACGCCGGCACCAGCTTTGCCACCATGGACAAACGCGAGGCGCATTTCCAATACGGCAGCGACAAGGTCAACATCGTTGCCGACAAGACCCAGCCCGGCTCGTTGGGTGCGGTGGGTTGGGACGATGAGGGCGTGAAGTGCAAGCAATGGGACCTGATCAAAGCCGGCAAGTTGGTGGACTATCAAACCATCCGCGATCAAGCGCACATGCTGGGCAAAACGGAATCTGATGGCTGTTGCTATGCCGACTCCTGGAGCAGCGTGCAGTTCCAACGGATGGCCAATGTGTCGCTGAAAGCAGGCAACGCCAAGCTCAGCCCGGCCGAGATGATCAAGGGGGTGGAGAACGGGATCTACATCATTGGTGATGGCTCGTTCTCGATTGACCAACAGCGCTACAACGCGCAATTCGGCGGTCAGCTGTTCTATGAAATCAAGGACGGCAAGATCACCGGACAAATTGAAGATGTGGCCTATCAGATCCGCACACCGGAATTCTGGAATGCCTGCGCCGCCGTCTGCGATCAAAGCGACTACCGCTTGGGCGGCTCGTTCTTCGACGGCAAGGGCCAACCGGGACAGGTGTCGGCCGTCTCGCATGGCTCGGCCACCGCACGTTTCAACGGCATCAACGTCATCAACACTGCTCGCAGCCTCGGCTGATCGGCGCAAGGAGAGCAAGACCCATGAGTATCCTCACCGAAGCGCAAGCCAAGACCATTTTGGACAAGGTCATCGCGCTGTCCAAGGCCGATGAATGCACCGCCACCTTGCAAGGCTCCATCGAAGGCAATATCCGTTTTGCCCTGAACAACATTTCCACCAGCGGCGTAGTCACCGACACCAGTCTGTCGGTGGCCGTTGCATTTGGTAAACGCAGTGGCATGGCCAGTATCAACGAGTTTGATGATGCCGCGTTGGAGCGCGTGGTACGCCGTGCCGAAGACCTGGCACGGTTGGCACCGGAAAACCCCGAGTTCATGCCCATCATCGACAAGCAAACCTATACGCCCAGCAACACCTTCAATGCGAACACGGCGGCGATTACCCCGGAGTTTCGTGCGCAGGTTGCGGCCGATTCCATCAACCCCTGCAAGGCGGAAAAGCTGATTGCGGCCGGTTTTCTGGAGGACGGCCAAAGCTTTGTGGCATTCGCCAACAGCAAAGGCAATTTCGGTTATCAGCAAGCAACCGGCTTCAACTACACCTGCACCGTGCGCACCGAGGATGGCCGTGGCTCAGGATGGGTAGGTCATGCCCTGGAAGATGCCGCCACATTCAAGGCCAGCCATGTCATCGAAATCGCCAAGCGCAAGGCACTCGCATCACATGAAGCCAAGGCGCTGGAGCCCGGCAAATACACCGTGATCCTGGAGCCCGCCGCCGCCGCAGGCTTGATCAGCTTCATGATGAATTTCTTCGATGCCCGCAGTGCGGATGAAGGCCGCAGCTTCCTGTCGAAGAAGGGTGGCGGCAACAAATTGGGGGAGCTGGTATTTGATCCGCAGGTCAATCTGGTTGCCGACCCCTGGCACCCCGAGGCACCGGTAATGCCATGGGATGGCGAAGGGATGCCGCGCACCAAACTGCCGATCATCCGGAATGGGAAAATTGCCAATTTGTCGTATTCGCGCTTTTGGGCACAAAAGCAAGGCAAACAGCCCAATGCGCGTCCCGGCAATCTGCTGATGAGTGGTGGCAACAAGTCGATTGCCGATTTGGTCAAAGGCACCAGCAAGGGCATTTTGCTGACACGCACCTGGTACATCCGCATGGTGGATCCGCAGACCGTGCTGCTGACCGGGCTGACCCGTGACGGCACTTTCTACATCGAAAACGGCGAGATCAAATACCCGGTCAAGAACTTCCGTTTCAACGAATCCCCAGTCATCATGCTCAACAACATTGATGAGCTGGGCAAGCCGGTGCGAGTGGCGGGTGATGAATCCAGCATGGTGATGATGATCCCGCCGATGCGGTTGCGTGATTTCACCTTCACATCACTGTCGGATGCGGTGTAAGGACGTGGCGTGACCCGCGCCGGGTTTTTACGCTTGGCGCTGGGCGCATCGGCGGCACTGCTGTTGCCGTCGGTGCGTGCCGCGAGCCGGTTCGATTTCCACTTCACCCGGCTCAAATATGACTCGGGTGATTGGGATGTGGATGCCCGCATGCCATCCAATCTGATCACTTCGCTGATTGATTACACCAATTTGCGGGTTGACCCCAAGGAGCATGTCGTCGCTTTGGCAGATTCGAAGATGCTGACAGCTCCGTTTTGCTATCTGGCCGGCCACAAGCTGGTGGAGTTCAACCCTGCTGAACGCCGCAACTTTGAACGTTATGTGCGCAACGGTGGCTTTGTACTGGTGGATGATTGCAATCACGATATCGACGGCCTGTTTGCCAAATCGTTTGAAGCGCAAATGGCCGGCATCTTCGGCAAATCCGCACTGAAAAAACTGTCCAACACGCACCCACTGTATTCAAGTTTCTTCAAATTCCCGGACGGTCCGCCAGCCACCGGTTTCGAGCTCAACGGCTGGGGCGATGACTTGGTACATGACTACTTGCGCAGTATTGAGGTCAATGGCCGAATGGGCGTGCTGTACAGCAATAAAGACTATGGTTGCGAATGGGATTACGACTGGCGCAACAAGCGCTTCCTGGCCGAAGACAACACGAAGTTTGCAGTCAATATCGTGATGTATGCGTTGACCTCCTGAGTACGGAATTCGGATGAATGCAATCGCTCACAATGAAGCCACGATGCGGCAACATCTTGCGCAGCTGGGCCAGCTGCGCGACGCCATTGCGCATGCCATCGTGGGCCAGCATGACGTAGTGGAACAACTTCTGATCGGCTTGCTGGCCGGTGGTCATTGCTTGCTGGAAGGCGCGCCGGGACTGGGTAAAACCTTATTGGTGCGTTCACTGGGGCAAGCACTGTCCCTGGACTTCAGGCGGGTGCAATTCACCCCGGATCTCATGCCAAGTGACATTTTGGGCACCGAGTTGCTGGAAGAAGATCACGGCACGGGCAAGCGTGCATTCCGATTCCAGAAAGGGCCGATTTTCACGCACCTGCTGTTGGCAGATGAGATCAACCGCACCCCCCCAAAAACCCAGGCCGCGCTACTGGAAGCCATGTCAGAGCGCACTGTCAGCTATGCCGGCACCACCTATACCTTGCCTGCCCCGTTTTTTGTTTTGGCTACCCAAAATCCACTGGAGCAGGCAGGTACCTACCCACTGCCGGAAGCGCAGCTGGACCGCTTCTTGTTGCATGTGCGCGTGGACTACCCAAGCGAACAGGAGGAGCGCGACATCCTCAGCCAAACTACCGGCAACCGCAGCGACCAGGTGCCCAAAGTGATGGAGGGCGCGGCGATTCTTGCGTTGCAAGGCCATGTGCGTGATGTGCATGTGGGCAGCGACTTGCTCACATGGATCAACCGGTTGGTACGCGCCAGCCGCCCCGGCGATGCGTTGGCAACCGACGATGTGCGCAAGTATGTGCGCTGGGGGGCTGGCCCACGCGCCGGGCAATCCCTGGTGTTGGCAGCCAAAGCACGTGCCCTGCTGCACGGCCGGTTTGCCGCAACCCGGGAGGATGTGATTGCACTGGCTTCCCCGGTCATGCGCCATCGCCTGTTGCTCACGTTTGCGGCGGAAGCCGAACAGAAACAGGCGGATGATGTGATCGCTGCCTTACTGCGTGCAGTGCCCTACCCCGCCAGCTGATGCAGCGCATGCCAGAGGCTTTAATTCCACCGGATGTACGCAGTCGCCTGAACGAACTGCGATTACAGGCACAGCGCACCCGTGCGGCGCAAGGAATTGGATTGCATGCCAGCCACAACCGTGGCGCTGGGCTCGAGTTTTCGCAATATCGCAGCTATGAGCCCGGCGACGAGTTGCGCCAGATCGACTGGAAGCTGTACGCACGCTCGGATCGTTTTTTTGTGCGCGAAGCCGAACGGGAAAGCCCATTGACCGTGTGGTTACTGCTCGATGCCAGTGCGTCGATGGCGCAAACAGATCAAGCGCTGCCTGCGGTTTCCCGGCTTGATGCGGCCAAAAGCCTGGCCGCGTGCATTGCCGAGTTGGCCTTGCGGCAAGGCGACCGCTTCGGGTTGATTGCGCTGCGCGAAGATGCATTGCAATTGCTGCCTGCAGGCAATGGCCCACGCCAACGTGACCGGCTATGGCTGGCCTTGCAAACCATCGTCGCGCAAGCGGCCTTCCCGCAAGGCGAGCGTCTTGATCCGGTGTGGGAGCGGGTTGCCGCCGGTGATTTGGTTATCGTGCTGAGCGATGGTTTCGATGAGGGCTGCGTCGCGTTGGCAGAACGTCTTGCCGCTGCGCGCCGCGAGGTTATATTCATTCAACTGTTAACCGCCGAAGAGCGCGACTTTCCATTTACGGGAGGTCATTTGTTTCATGATCCTGAAACCGGCCAGACAGTCTCCGGTGATGGCAAAGCAATGCGGGCAGAGTTTCTGCAGCAGTTCAGCCAGGCATTGCAAGCGCTGGATGCGCGACTGGATGCGGCCGGTATCGTGCATGCACGTCATGTGCTGGATGCCCCGCTGGACCAACCGCTGCGGCAGTTGTTTGGCAAGCACCCGCAGCCATGAACCTTGGTTTGCTGCTGCCCGGCGCGCTTGTCTCACTGGCGGCACTGCTGTTGCCGCTGTTGATCCATCTGGCGCGGCGCAATCAACAGCAGCCATTGGATTTTGCCGCATTACGCTGGCTTAACCGCAAACCAAAACCACGCCGCCGCTTGCGTGTGGATGACATCCCACTCCTGCTGCTGCGCCTGTTATTGCTTGCACTTATGGCGTTGTGGCTGGCAAAACCGGTACTGTATGGCGCGCCAGATCGGCGTGCTTATGTGGCGGTCATGCCTGGAGTTGCCGCCACAACGCTGGCCATGCAAGTGTTGCCCGCAAATGCACGCAAGCATTGGCTGGCCGTTGGCTTCCCCAACCTGGAGAGTGCCCCGCCAGCGGACGCGCAACCGATTGCCAGTTTGCTGCGACAACTCGATGCCGAGCTGCCCTACGAGGCACCTCTCGTCGTACTGGCCACCGCGCGGTTCGATGGCGCTGATGCGCGGCTCCCCATACTTTCACGGAATGTGGATTGGCGCATCGTTGCCGGCGCACCGCCATCAACTCCAACGGTCGCCGCACCAGCAGCTCCTCGCTTGCAAATCAGATCTGATGCAGCACATCGGACGCAGGCTGGTTACCTGCATGCTGCAAGTCGCGCATGGCAAACCCCTGCAACGAGCACAGCGACCACGACGTCGCTGCCAACGGAGCATCAGACCGTGCTGGTCTGGTTTGCCTCTGAGCCACTGCCCGCACCCTTGTTGGCGTGGGTCGCGCACGGCGGTACGGCGCTACTTGATGCCGACCATGCGTTTCCACACTTTCCCCAGCCTGTTTCGCTATGGCAAAACGCCGCTGGCGATGCTCTGCTGCAAGCCGCCGCGCATGGCAACGGTCGCTTGCTGCGCTTCACCCAGCCGCTGCAACCAGCACAGATGCCCGAGCTGTTGAACGCCGAATTTCCGCAACGCCTGCGCGATGCGCTGCAAGCACCTGTTGCTACACCCATCCATTCAGATGCAAGGACTTATCGGCCCCAGACCGGCGCAAACACCTATCCACAAGCCCCTTATGCACTGCAGTCGTGGCTGGCGTTGTTGCTGGCGCTATTGTTCTTGTGCGAGCGTTGGCTGGCAACCGGCAGGCGTGGGGAGCAAGCATGAGTCGCAGTTTGCTTCCCGCCAACGCGTGGCGTGTGGCAAGGCTGCAGGACATCGGCATCTGGTTGGGATATCTGGTCCCGTGGTGCACTGCTGCCTGCACGATGGCGTGGCATCTGTTGGGCCCACGCCCTGCACTATTCCTTGGCGGTTTTGCGCTGCTGGCATGTGCGGCCATCGGATGGCGGCTGTGGCGCAAGCACGATATCCATTGGCTGGTACGCAATTTGAATTCACATCGTGGCGACATGGAAGACAGCGCCGATTTGCTGTTGTCCAACGAGGCGCTCAACCCACTGCAACGCTTGCAGCAACAACGCCTTGTGCAGCGGCTACAAGACCACCCCGCGGATTTGCGCAAGCCGTGGCCGATGGCTTCACTGATGGGCTCTGCAGTCATTGCATTGCTTGTCATTGTTGCCGTTGCGAAATGCCCTGCAGATTTGCCAAACGATAAAACCACTGCTCAACCAGCCGTACAACATCCCACTGGCGTACCAGTTCTACAGCGTATCAACCTGCAGATCACGCCACCTGGGTACACGGGCTTGCCGGTCGGCAGCGCGCAGACACTCTCGTTAAAAGTCCCGGTTGGATCAAGCGTGCAATGGTCGTTGCACTTCTCCCATGCACCCACGAAAGTTGCGCTGGTGTTGTTGGATGGACGGGAAATCCCATTGCAACCCAATGGCGCGGCATGGGCAGCGCGTCTGACCTTGCCAGCCCCCACCCTGTATCGCTTGCAAGTCAACGGCCAATTCCTGGATGCCGGCAAGCTGCAGCGTATTGATGTGGTCCCGGATTTGCCGCCGCAAGTCAGCGTGCTCCAGCCCGCGCACAGTCTGAGTCTGGCCGCGGTTGGGCAACCCGACTGGGATGTGAGTTTCGATGCGCGCGATGATTATGGGGTTCTCGCGCAAGCCGGCTTGCGCATCACGTTGGCGCAAGGCAGCGGTGAGTCGATTGCATTTCACGAGCAGCGCCTCGCATTGACAGGCCAAGGCAGCGCGCAGCACCGCCGCTTTGCGCATCGGCTGGATCTGGCTGCGTTGGGCATGGCGGAAGGCGATGACTTGATCGTGCAACTGGAGGTGTCCGACAACCGCCGCCCGCAAGCCCAACTGACGCGCAGCCCCAGCGTGATTTTGCGCATGAGTCGCAAATCCGGAATGGAAAGCGCCGGCATCGAAGGCGTGGTGCGGCGCGTGCTGCCGGCTTATTTTCGCAGTCAACGGCAAATCATTCTGGATGCTGAAGCACTGCAGAAAAAAAGACGCACGCTGGCATCGGAGCTGCTCCTGAAGCAATCCGATGCGATTGGCGTAGATCAGCGTATTTTGCGCCTGCGCTATGGCCAGTTCCTGGGTGAGGAAGCCGAAGGCGGATCGAAGCTGTCGCCTACTGCCGATGCCGCACAAGGCGAACACGTCCCCGCCGATGACGATCACGGCCAAGAAACACCGAACGCACCTGCGCCTGTGTTCGGGCAGATCGATCACCTCCTGGAAAATTTCGGGCACACCCACGACATCGCCGAAGCCGCCACCTTGTTGGATCCGGACACACGCGTCATTCTCAAACAAGCATTGGATCAAATGTGGCAATCGGAACTGCAGTTGCGGCAAGGCCAACCCGATCGCGCATTGCCGTTTGCATACAAGGCACTGGGCTACATCAAACAAGTCCAGCAAGCGGACCGCATTTTTCTTGCGCGGGTGGGCCCACAGTTGCCGCCGATAGATGCAAGCCGGCGCATGGGCGGCAAGCGCGATGGTATTGCGTCGCGGGCCGATGCACTGCAAACAGCCACCACCGAAACCACTGCAATCAGTGTGCTCTGGCAAGCCCTGGCCTCACCCTCGCCTGCTTCTTCGCCTGCGCTGCCCGTGCAAGCGTTTGATACGTGGCTGCACAGCCATCCACAACAGCAAGGCGATCTTTTGTCACTGCAAGTGGCACTGGACGCGGTTCGTCGTGATCCTGCTTGCAGCGGTTGCCGCAGCGAACTGCAACGCCAGTTGTGGCCCCTCTTGCCGGTACCCCCCGCGCAACCCATGCGCCGCGAACCGGCGACGCCGCAAGGCCAGCGCTACCTGGATGCATTACAGACAGAGGCGGCCCAATGATTCTGCCTGCCCTGTCCGTACTGACGGCTGGTGTGCTGGGGTTGGCCTGTGTGCTGGCGCTTGCGCGCGTGTGGCGGCAGCGGGCGCAACGCTCACGGCTTGTGTTTGCCAGCTTGTTGGCGTTGCAGCCAGCACTGGCCACAACCTTGTATTTCGGCCTATTCCCGCCACTGCACACGGCACAGGCTGGCAGCAGCATGGTCGTATTGACCGCAGGTTGGCGCAGCGCTGCCGCCGCCGATCTGTCAGGGCAACGCATTGCATTGCCGGAAGCCGAATCCGCGGTGTCTGCTGAACGTGCGCCTGACCTTGCCACTGCACTACGCCGGCATCCGCAGATCACTTCCTTGCATATTCTCGGTCACGGGCTGGAAGCCCGCGATCGCGATGCCGCCCGCGGTTATCGGATTGACTTCACGCCAGCGCCACTACCGATAGGCGTGGTGGCATTGCATGTCCCTTCGCGCGTGGCGACGGGCAATGCGCTGCGTATGCGCGGCCGCGTGCAGGGTGTTGATGCTGGCACGGTGGAACTGCTGGACCCCGGCAACCAGCGCGTGCAACGCAGCCCGTTGGCGCGCGACGGACGGTTTGAAATGCAGATGGCCGTTCGCGAAGCCGGCCTGACGACTTACACCCTGCGCGTACTGGATGCGGCCGGCACGCTGCAAGACAGCGTGCCAGTGCCGATGGAGGTCGTCACTGCAACGCCCTTGCGCCTGCTGGTGTTGGCCGGCGCGCCAAATCCGGAGCTGAAATACCTGCGGCGCTGGGCGAAAGATGCAGGCATCGCCATGCACACGCGAATCGAGGTTGGTGGCGGCAATGTCTTGGGGGATGCGCCGATCGTGTTGACTGATGACAGCCTGCGCGCGTTTGATGCGGTGCTGTTGGATACCCGCAGCCTGCACGGGTTGCGCGCGAGTGAAGTGCAAGCGCTGACGTTGGCCGTCCACAAAGGTCTTGGCGCGTTGTTGCAACTGGATGCGGCGCCCTCACCCGCACTGCGTGCGCGTTTGCGCGGGTGGGGGTTTGTACTTGCTGCCGGTGATGCCACACAGACCATCTCGCTGGCCAATGGATTACCCGCATTGTCCGCCTACGCAGTGACGGACTCGGCCAATGGCAGCACGCGCCTGCTCAGCGATGCGCGCGGCCAACCACTGGGCCTATGGCGCGCCTTGGGGCGTGGCCGGGTTGGACTGCTCCCCATTCCCGAAACCTATCCACTGGTGTTGCAAGGCATGGGGGAGCGTCATGCCCAGTTATGGAGTGAAATCACGGCAACGCTCGCACGCAGTCAAGAAGCCGCGCCACCGTCAGCCCCGTCGGCGCCTGTATGGGTGGGTGAACGGGTCATTGTCTGCGGGCTGCCCGAAATAGCCGCTGCGGCAACGCTTGCGCCACAACACTCTGATCCGACAGCGGCCACCGGTCGCTGCATTGCCGAGTGGCCGCAGCGGGCCGGCTGGCAACAGTTGCAGCAGAGCGCGCGGCCACTGCACTACTTCGCCCTGCCAGCACGCGCTGCACCTGCATGGCGCTTGGGTTTGCGGCAACAAGCCACCCGGCAGTTGGCGCTGCAATCAACGCCTGCAACGACGCGGGTGGTGCAAACAATGCAGCAACGTGGCCGCGCATGGCCGTGGCTGGCGACTTGGTTGGCGCTGGCCGCAGTGGTCTGGATCTGTGAGCGCCGCTTGCATGCGCGGCCTGATGCAATGCGCTAACCGGTGTTGGTTCAGCGCTTTTTTCGCACGTACAACACCAAGGCGTGATCGACAATTTCGTAACCATGTTCAGCGGCAATTTTCTGCTGCAAAGCCTCGATTTCGTCGCTATGGAACTCCACTACCTTGCCGGTTTCCAGATCCACCATGTGGTCGTGGTGCTCGCCACGGTCAAGCTCATACACAGCGGTGCCGCCCTCAAAATTGTGCTTGAGCACCAAACCGGCCGACTCAAACTGGGTCAGCACGCGGTAGATGGTGGCCAAGCCAATGTCTTCGCTTTCGGCCAACAGCTGCTTGTAGATATCCTCGGCGGTCATGTGCCGGGGCTTGGCGTGCTCCAACAACTCGAGAATGCGCAGTCGTGGATGGGTCACCTTCAAGCCCGCTTTGCGAAGATCCTGCGACATGGTTTCCTTCCTGAGATGTCATGCAACATGCAACGCCGGGTGAATGGACTTGCGACTGCAGCTTGCCGCAGATCCAGGCAAAGGCAGCGTGGTGGCGATGCGGGAGTGTATCATCGGCACTTCCACCACTGCCCCACACCCTGCCGATGCGCAAGCTGATCCCCCTCTTTCTTGCAACCTTGCTGGTCAGCGGCTGCGGCATGCTGTATCGCCAGCCGATCTTCCAAGGTAATTTGCTGGAAAAATCGGCGGTTGACCAACTGCAGGCTGGGCTGGATCAGCATCAAGTGATGACCCTGTTGGGCAGCCCGTCGGTGCAAGACCCGTTCCACCACAACCGTTGGGATTACGTGGCCAGCCAACGCATCGGCCGGCACGGCGCGCCGCAGGTCAAAACCATGACCCTGTGGTTTGAAAACGGCAATCTGACCCGCTGGGAAGGCGAATATTTCCCCGAGCAAGATTCCGAGTTGGCGAAAAATTCCGTGCGCTACTTTGGCCCCAATCTGGCCAAAGACAAAGACAAGAAAAAACGCCGCTAACGCCGTTTTGCGCGTTCGGCGCGCAATCGGCGCGCCTGCTTGGGGTCGATGATGAGTGCCCGCAGCAGTTCGATGCGATCGCCTGGATGCAGCCGGGTATCGGCTTGCGCGGCCACTCCAAACACGGCAATCGCAACAAACTCCGCATCCAGCTGCCAGTTGGCTGCGGCCAGGGCATCGGCTACGCAGGCATTCTCGTTTACCTCAACCAGTATGCTGTCGGCACGTTTGGGCCAAGCCCGCAGCAACTGCACTTGCATCAGCGAGAACCTTTGTCCGCTTCGCGCACGAAGTCATCCACCATGCGATCGGCCAAGCTTTGCATTCCAATGGCCAAAGCCGGCGCCAACAGCCGGCTTTGCGGTTCAAAATCCAAGCGCAACATGACCTTGCACGCGGATTCATCCAGTGCATGAAATTCCCAACGTCCCAGCAACTGCCGAAACGGGCCATCGCGCAATGCCATATCGATATGGTGCGGCGGGCTGAGCTGGTTCTCGGTGGTAAACCATGTATGGAAGCCCGCGATACCCAGCTCCACTCGTGCCAATACACGCAGCGCATCGGCTTCCAGCACCTGGGCTTGATGGCACCACTCAAACCGGCTTGGATACGCGTCAACATCATTGACCAACGCGAACATGTGCGCGGCGGAATGTCCAACAAGGGCACTACGTTGAATAACGGGCATCGAAAGATCCAAGCAAGCCGACTGCCCCGCAACGTGGACGAATCGGCGAGAATAACGGAATGAACAAGAAGAACGCCAAGGATAAGCCAAACGGCGGCGGCACCATCGCCCTGAACAAGCGTGCCCGCCATGAATACAGCTTAGAAGAAAAATTCGAAGCTGGCCTCGCCCTGCAAGGCTGGGAGTTGAAATCCATTCGCGCTGGTCGCGCCAATATCGTGGATGCGTATGCCGTGGTGCTGCAAGGTGAATTGTTTCTGATTGGTGCGCAAATCACACCGCTCATCCAGGCTTCCACTCATGTGGTGGCCAATGACCGCCGTACCCGCAAACTGCTGCTGCACCGGCGCGAAATCGACATGTTGATCGGCCGGGTGCAACGTGATGGCTACACGCTGGTACCCACTGCGCTGTATTGGAAGGGCAATAAGGTCAAGGCCGAGTTGGCACTGGCGCGCGGCAAGCAAAGCCACGACAAGCGCGAAGCCAGCAAGGAGCGTGACTGGAACCGTGAGAAGCAACGCCTGCTGCGGCGGCATAACAAGGACGCGTAACCCGCGTCCCGCTGGGCGGGTCAGTTCGGCACGCGATTTCCGGGCGCAAATCGCGACCACGCACTCCTGCTATCCACTCCGCCACTCTGCCCAAAGCAAAACGGCCACCTTGCGGTGACCGTTTGCGTGTTGCTTGCATGTTCCGATTCTGAAGTGGCGTCCCCACGGGGATTCGAACCCCGGTCGCTACCGTGAAAGGGTAATGTCCTAGGCCTCTAGACGATGGGGACAAAACCGGAAACAAGTTGTAAAAATGGTGGAGCCAAGCGGGATCGAACCGCTGACCTCCTGCATGCCATGCAGGCGCTCTCCCAGCTGAGCTATGGCCCCACGGGGCTGGAAAGACGCGCATTCTGCGGGGTAAACCCAGAGCCGTCAAGCGTTTTTCAATATTTTTTCTGCAGCGCATCATCCAACTCACGCAAGGTGGTCACGCCATGCCCCTGTTCGGCCAGATATTGCAGCCATTTACCCAGGAACGTGTTCATCCGCAGGCGGTGATTGAGGATGCGTTGCGGGGGGGGATACATGCCAATCACATCCTGCCAGCGCTGCCCTGCGTAGCAATGGGTGGCTTCAACCTGCTTGGCATCGTGGTACAGGCGCAGATTGGCGGAAGGGTCGGCCATGCCGCTGTGCGGATCCACCAGCCCGTAGCTCATGCGCAGCTCGGTGGTGTAGGCGTGCTGCTCGATCACGTCGATGTGCACATCCAGGCCATCGCCAATCGATGAAACATAGCTGCCGCAGGCCAGTTCACCGGCTTCAAACAGGCGCTGCAGGCGCGTGTGGTTTTCGGAATACAGCCCCATCAACCAACCAAAGCGGCTGAGTGTGGGCAGTGTGTTGCGGCGGGCAAAGGCAAGGCTCATGGCTTGATCCTACACGCGCACATCACACTGCGGCAGGATTGACGAATGCCCAACGCTGGCCTAGCTTGGAACAGCTGGTTGGCCGTGATTTAGAACATCTCGCGATTGATGCCCAAATACTTCATCACGCGGCTGGAAATTTCTTCGATCGAGGCATGCGTGGTACTGAGCATTTCCACGCCTTCACGGCGCAGCATCATTTCGGCCTGCGCCACTTCGCGTTTGCAGGTATCTAGTTGTGCATAACGCGAGTGCGGGCGGCGTTCCTGCCGGATTTGTTGCAGCCGATGCGGGTCAATGGTCAGCCCGAATAGTTTGTGACGGAAGGCGCGCAATTTCGGTGGCAAGTGCTCGCTTTCCAGATCTTCCGGGGTCAGTGGGTAGTTGGCGGCCTTGATCCCGTGTTGCAGCGCCAGATACACGCAGGTGGGGGTTTTGCCGGCGCGCGACACCGCCACCAAAATCACGTCGGCATCACTGAAGTCGAGCTTCATGCCATCGTCGTGTGTCAGCGCGTAATTCATCGCGTTGATGCGGCGGTGGTAGGTATCAAAATCCACAATCCCGTGGGCGTGGCCGATATGGGCTTCGCGGCTACGCCCTAGTTCTTGTTCCAGCGGCGCGATGAATGGCGCAAATACGTCCAGCATCAGCGCGCCGCTGTCGGCCAACAGCGTGTTCAGCTCAGAATCCACGCAGGAATTGACCACGATGGGGCGCACACCGGCGGCCTCACCCGCTGCGCGCACGCGGGCGGCGGCTTCGCGCGCCTTGTCCGGCGAATCCACAAACGGCAGCCGATCGGTGGCAAAACGCAGGCCTGCAAATTGAGTCAACAGGCTGTGGCCAATGGTTTCGGCGGTAATGCCGGTGCCGTCGGACACATAAAACACGGGGCGAACAGCATCCATCGGCAATCCTTGAGCGGCGGGCAGGTTAAAATAGCGGACTTCCCGCGCCACTGCGCCGCCCTGCCCCCACGGAGCCCGCCTTGTCTAGCCCCGCTTTGACCGCCAATATCCTTTGGCTGCACGACCTGCGCCTGACCGACCTCGCCCAAGTGGGCGGCAAGAATTCCTCGTTGGGCGAAATGATCGGGCAGTTGTCCAGCCTCGGCGTATCGGTACCCGGCGGTTTTGCCACCACCGCCGATGCGTTCAAGGCATTTATCGCCCACAACAATCTGCACGCCCGCATCTACGACAAGCTGGCAACGGTGGACGTGGAAAACGTGCCGCAACTTACCGCTGCCGGCGCGGAAATCCGTGGCTGGGTGATTGATGCGCCGTTGCAGCCGGAGCTGGATGCCGATAT